>NZ_JADNJD010000020.1:0-46369 GCF_015554745.1 Anaeromassilibacillus sp. 1001302B_160321_C8
TGCCTGGCTCTCCCCGAAAGAAAAACTTGCTGCTTTCTTTGAATCTCTCGCTGTACAAGATGTTTGACAAACCTACATGTTCTGTGTTTCATCCCAGTGAACATCCGCCACCGCCGCACAGACCACACGCGCCGCCCCTTCCCGCAACAAGATACGCGCACATTCGCAGAGCGTTGCGCCCGTCGTGACGATATCATCGATGAGCAGGATGGACTCTCCCGCCAGCCGTATCCCGTTGCAAGCCCGGTATACGCCCTGCACATTTCGCAGGCGTTCTTCGCCGGAGAGTTCGTGCTGCACCTGGTTTTCCTTCGCCTTTCGGAGCGTTTCTACATAGGGCAGTCCCAGCCATTTTGCAGCCTCCCGCGCAATCAGCTCCGCCTGGTTGTATCCACGCTCGCGCAGGCGTCGTTTCGAAAGAGGGACCGCTGTTGCAACCGTAAAAGCTTCCTCCCTCCATTGCTCCCGAAGCCCTTCGGCAACTTTCCGGCCATAATAGGGCGCGTATTCCCGGTGCCCCTGGAACTTGAACCGCATGAGCGATTCTTTGACCGGGCCTTCATAGCGGAAGGGCGTCAAACACCATACAGTCTCCCCGCTTACGCCCGGTTTCATGCGGCGAATCGCGGGAGAAGCCGCGATCTCGTTTTCACACGCTTCACAGATCTCCCACCCTGGATAGATTAATTCGTCGCAAAATAGGCATCGCGGAGGGAACAGCATGTCCCCCAATGTTCGAAAAACAGCCTTTAAGCCCATGGTTCCTTCCCTTCTATTCCTCCTGACCGGCGCCCGTCAAAAAATATAAAAGGCCGGAGTAACGCCGGGTCTTGCGGGCGTTTTCCACCATTGCCTGCACGGTGCGCCGCATCCCCACCATCACCAGCAGCGTTTTTGCGCGCGTGATGGCCGTATAAAGGAGATTGCGATAGCACAACTGCGGCGGCCCGGGAAACATGGGCATCACCACCGCGGTGAACTCATTTCCTTGGCTTTTATGGACCGTCATAGCATAGGCCAATTCCAACTCGGAGGCGGCATCCAATTCGTACAGGACGAGGCGGTCGTCGTCCATCAGCACCGTCAGGACGGAAGCGCGGCGGTCCACCCCGCACAACACACCCATGTCCCCGTTGAACACGCCTTCGCCGGTGGTGCCGTCCGATTTGTTCCAAGGGAGGTTGTAGTCGTTTTTGACTTGCATCACCTTGTCCCCTTCGCGGAACAACACCCCGTTGACCGTGATCTCATTCTTTTTGCGGTCCGGTGGGTTCAGCGCAGCCTGTAGGCGCTTATTCAGCTCATTGGTTCCCAGATCGCCCTTCCTACCGGGACAAAGGACCTGAATGTCCGCCATGGGGGAATATCCATAGCTGGCGGGCAGGCGCTTGGCGCAGAGGCCGACGATGGTCTCCGCCACATCTGCGGCATTGCTGCTGGGCAAAAAGAAGAAATCGCTTGTCCGCACGGAGAGGTCGGGCATCTCCCCGGCCACGATCCGGTGGGCGTTTGTAACGATCAAGCTCTGCATGGACTGCCGGAAAATCTCGTTCAAACGCACCACCGGAAGCATCTCCGAGGCAATCAGATCGCCCAGCACATTGCCGGGTCCCACGCTGGGAAGCTGGTCGCTGTCGCCCACCAGGATCAAGCGGCAGCCGAGCGGGAGCGCCCGCAGCACTGCCTCAAAAATGGTGACGTCCACCATGGAAAGCTCGTCGATCACCAGTGCGTCGCAATCCAGATTGTTCTTTTCGTTCTTGGCAAAGGTGGGCTGGTCGTTCTCATCCCATTCCACCTGCAACAAGCGGTGGATGGTCTTGGCCTCTTTGCCGGTCAGGTCGGACATCCGCTTCGCCGCGCGGCCTGTCGGCGCAGCCAAAAGCACCTTTTCCCCCTTGCGCTCCAAAATCTTGATGATTGCGTTGAGCGTGGTGGTCTTTCCGGTGCCGGGGCCGCCGGTCAAGATCAGCATGCCTTGGGACAACGCCTTGCGGATGGCCTGCTTTTGCATCTCCGCATAGCGGATCGAGAGTTCCTGCTCCATCACCGCTATGTAGTGGTCGATCCCGACGATCGACTGCGCCGGATAACGCAGCAGCATCCCGATGCGCGCTGCTGCGTAAACTTCGGAGCGGTGCAGCTTTGGGGTAAAAATAAATTCCCTGCCGTGAAAGAGCTGGGAGATGACGGAACCGTCCTGCTTGAGCTGTTCCAGCGCCTCCTGGGTAAGCGTCACATCGACGCCCAGCATTCCGGCCGTCGCAGCCAGAAGCTTTTCCTCCGGCAGGCAGGTGTGCCCATTCCCGATGTTGTGCTTTAAAACATACACCAGCCCGGCGCGGAGGCGGCAGATGTCGTCCTGCGGGCGCTCCAAAGAGGCGGCGATGTCGTCCGCCCGGCTGAATCCGATGTTCAGTCCGTCGTCACATAGGCAATAGGGATTCTCCTGGACGCGTTCCACGGCCTGCGGGCCGAACTGTTTCCAGATGCGCACCGCTTCCTCCGGGGAAATGCCGTATTGCCCCAAACTGAGCATCATCTCCCGGATGCCGTGCACGCGCTGGAACTCCTCCCCAATCTTCCGCGCCTTGTCGCGTGTAATCCCCTTGATGCTGCTCAGGCGCTCCGGTTCTTCTTCCAAAATGTGCAGGGTGTTGTCCCCAAAGGTATCCACAATCCGGGCGGCGGTGGCAGCTCCAATTCCCTTGATCGCTCCGGAGGACAGGTATTTCAGCATTGCCACTGCAGTGGCCGGCTTGGAGCGCTCAAACGCCTCCACCTTGAACTGCGTGCCAAAATTCGGATGGCTGCTCCAGTTGCCGATCACCCGGAGCTCCTCTCCGGCGCTCACCCAGGGGATGGTCCCCACCACGGTGACCAGCTCCTGGCCGTTGTTGAGCTCCAATACCGTATATCCATTTTTTTCATTCCGAAAGACAACCCGCTCCACCGAGCCGGTCATCTCCAGAAGGGTCTCTTCATACATGTTGGTTCCTCCCATATGTCGGGTTTTTGCACTCCAATTGCATCGCTTGGCAGCCGTCATCCGACAAAATTCCAATTCCAACAGGGCTTATACCGGCCGTTTGTCCGTTCGGCCGGTATAAGGCATGATTTTAGTATAGACGATTTTGTATGTATTTGTAAACTATTGTTCCAGGATTTCCGCGACTTCCTCCGGCGTACAAATGCGCACATCCAGGTTTTCACGGCTGACAACACGGCAGACCTCCCGCGTTTCTTCGTCCATTCCTCGGTCGACGCAGAGCACCAGCTTCTCCTGCGTGCTGTCCAACCAGCGCAAATGCTCCAAGGCGTTCTTCAGTGCGAGCTCCGCTTCACCGTCGTGCCCTTGGAAGGAGAGCACCCAAAAGAGCTTCCCCCGATGGCGGGTGCGCAAAAAATGGAAGGCCAAAAGCCGGAATACCTCTGTCAGCCCAACAATCGCTAAAAGAATCAGAATGGTCTTAAATAGAATTCCCCACATAAAAAATCACCTCATCACAGTTTATGTGACAAGGTGATTTCCGCGCATATTTTTTTCGAAAATCGTACTATTTAAGCGTTAAGCGCCGCCTTGAGCGCTTCTACCCGGTCCCGCTGTTCCCACGGCAGGTTCAGATCTTCGCGGCCCATATGACCATAGTTGGAGATCTGGCGGTAAATCGGGCGGCAGAGGTCGAAATTCTGGATGATCGCGGCCGGGCGCAGGTCAAACACTTTGCGCACGGCATTTTCCAGCTGTTCGCTGGTATAATCGGACGTCCCGAAGGTATCCACCGCAACCGAGATGGGCCGCGCTACACCGATGGCATAAGCAAGCTGCACCTCACATTTCTTTGCCAAACCCGCCGCTACAATGTTCTTCGCGACATAGCGTGCCGCATAAGCCCCGGAACGGTCCACTTTGGTCGGGTCCTTTCCGGAGAAGGCGCCGCCCCCATGACGGCCATACCCGCCATAGGAATCCACAATGATCTTGCGCCCCGTCAAGCCGGTATCCCCCGCCGGGCCACCCACAACAAAGCGGCCGGTCGGGTTGACATAAAATTTGGTGTTCTCGTCCAGCCACTTGGCCGGGATCGCCGCTTTGATCACATGTTCCACCACGTCGGCGCGAATCTGTTCCAACGTGACATCCGGGCTGTGCTGCGTGGACAGCACGACCGTATCCACGCGCACCGGGACGCCGTCTTCGTACTCCACAGTAATCTGCGTCTTCCCATCCGGACGCAGATAGGGCAGCTCGCGGCTCTTGCGCACGTCGCTCAGCTTTTTGGACACCTTGTGCGCCAGGGAGATCGCCAGGGGCATGAGCTCCGGTGTTTCGTCGCAGGCAAAGCCAAACATCATCCCCTGGTCGCCCGCGCCGACGCTGTCGAGGGCGTCGGTCGCGCCGTTCTGCGCCTCATAGGATTTATTGACGCCCATGGCGATATCGGGCGACTGCATATCGATCGATGTGATAACGCCGCAGGTATTGCCGTCAAATCCATATTTGTTGTTGCTATAGCCGACGTCGATGGCCACATTGCGGGCGATCGACGCAATATCCACGTAGCATTCCGTGGAAATCTCACCCATGATGTGCAGCATCCCGGTTGTCGCCGCCACCTCGCAGGCGACATGCGCATGGGGGTCCTGCTCCAAAATCGCATCCAATACCGCGTCGGAAATCTGGTCGCAGAGTTTATCGGGATGCCCCTCGGTCACCGATTCGGAAGTGAAAAAATACTTTGCCATGTTGTGTTTGTCCTCCTGTTTGAAAATTGCCAGTCTTGTCCATGTCCTTGGAAGCGCGATTGCCTCCTGATTCAAGATTCCAGGTCATAAAAAAGCCGCCCGGAAAACCGAGCGGCCTATAAAGCAACCTCATCTTTCGGTTTACCCGCAGGAATTAGCACCTTGCTTTTAAAAGCAGGTTGCCGGACATCACAGGGCCTGTTCCCTCCGTCACTCTTGATAAGGACATATTCTGTTAGCAGATGTATTATAGCACGGATTGGTATCCCTGTAAAGGGACAAAATAAGAAAAATTCCTACAAAATGTGTCTTAGGACTGGCCAACAAGATCCTTATGACGGCGGACAAACGGCTGCAATGCCTTGAAGACAATCGCTGTAATCACACAGTTGGCGGATGCCTTGATGAGATTAAACGGGATAATCACTGGGATGATCATATCCACGACCGCCTGCATCGGCACGCCCTGGAAATAGCTGGTCAATACCAGATTCAGCGGGATCATCAACGCGGTCATCGCCAAAGTCCCCAGCACCATACCGACGACCGTATCGCGGAATTTGTGGTGCCAGCCGCTGAACTGCCCCACCAGGACCACCAGCGCACCGGATGCGACAACGTGCATCACCAGCCCAATCCAGCCATCACCGCCCAAGAGAAACGCCTGGATCAGGGAAACCACCAGCAGGATCACCAGCCCCGGTACGGTTCCAAACAACAGCGTCCCCAATAGGATCGGCACATCCGCCATGTCGTACTTCATGAACGGTGCGGCAGGGATAATCGGGAATTGGGTGACCGTTACAAGAACGATTGCAATTGCGGCGAGCATTCCCATTTGCGCCATGCGGATCACATTGTCTTTGGTGTTTGTTTTCATAGATACCTCTCCTTTTTGTGGGCTGTCTACGAAAAAAGCCCCGCGGCAATAACGCCACGGGGCCTAAATACGCATAACGCGCGGTTCTTCTTCCATCCGGACTATACCGTCGGCTTTGGGATCTCACCAAAATCAGCTTTCGCTCGCGGGCTTGTCGGCTAACGCCGCATTACCGCCGGTGGGGAATTGCACCCCGCCCCGAAGACAGCTCTTAAATTTGTTAATATTATAACGCTCTTCCATGCGTCTGTCAATCCTTAGAACGATATTTTTCCGGAATTACTTGCTCCACCATGTTTTGTATGTAAGATAAGCTAAAGGAAGAATCGTATTGGCGCACGCCGTGCTGTTGCGCCAATGCCTCCGAATATTGTTCGAGCGGATAGATCGTTATATTCCGGAAATAGTCGCCGTAATGGGTGACAATCGGTTCGAAACGGACGTCCGTTATGGATATCTTCCCGCTTTGCAGCTCTTTCTCCACGGTCACCTGGAGCATCCCGCCCACCATGCTCATCGCGCGATCCTGCGCCGAGACAAAATTTCCCAGGGCATAGACCACCGGACATTGCGCGCCATCCGAAGCGCGTTCCAACATAGCCACCGGCTGTAAGGTATGCGCATGGTTTCCGAAAATAATATCCGCGCCCCAATCCACCAGATTTTGGGCCAGCTCCTGCTGCTTCTGGGTGGGGGTATGGGTATACTCTGTCCCCCAGTGGACGGATACCACTACAACGTCCGCCATGGATTTCGCCTTCTGGACCAACCGCTTCAGAAGGTCCGTCTCCTTGGTCAAGAGGATGTGATAGGGGGAATCCTTCGGCAGAAACAGGCCGTTGGTCATCTCCGTCACACCGATGTGCGCTGTCTTGATGCCGTTTTTCTCTATGATGCGGATGTTTTCCAAGTCCGCATCGCTTCGGTACGCCCCCACCACGGCGGCATTCTTTTTGTCCCAAGTGTCCAACGTGGCGCGCAGCCCCTGTTCGCCCTGATCCAGTATATGATTGTTCGCATGGTTGATGACATCAAAACCGATCTTCACCAGCTCGTCCCCCAATTCCGCCGGCGAATTGAACCGCGGGTATCCGGATAAGGGCAGGATATCGCCCGCCAGCGGCGTCTCTTGGTTGATGACCGCGACGTCCGCCTGTTGGATATAGGGGGCAACCCGCTCATATACCGGGGAAAAGTCATAGCCTGTCCCGCCGGCGCGCCGGTTGGCCTGTTTGTAAATGCCGTCGTGGATTAGGTTGTCGCCCACCCCGAGGATTGTGATCGAGGCGGTCTCCGGCTCCGGCAAAGGTTCGCTTTCCAAAGGCTTGTCCGGAGGCGGTGTAGACGGCGTTTCCGGCTCCAGCTCCTGTGACGGTTCGAACGGTTCCTCCGCTGGCTGTGAAACGCTCTCTTGTGGGATCTGCTCTGTATTCTGAATCCGCCCCGTGGTGGTCAGCAGAAGGAAAGCAGCAACGCACAGCAAAACAGCTAAGCCCGCTGTGGACATCCGCAAAATGACCGTCCCCATGCGCACCGGTAATGGGCGGGGATTCTTCCGGTAATACTTTGCTTTTTTCATATCGGGTTCTCCTGTATTGATACCGTCCATGGCGGCCGATATACTTCATCGGCCGCGCCATTCTCTACTTGGATTATACATCAAACTGCGGAAGAAAGCCATGAAAACCGTATGACGGATTCCGACAGAAACAGCCGCCGTGAAGGATCGGCTCCACAGCGGCTGATCGAAAGGATCTCCAGAACCAGTTATGCCGGGTAAACCAGGTTCCGCTCGTCCCAATCTTCGATGATGGGCAGGAAGTCCTGCGCCTCTTTTCGCGCTCCTGCCAGATCGTGCTCCAAGTAGTTGCCGCATTCTTTGGCCGTCGCCCCGGGGATCTCCCCTTCATACTCTGCAATCTGCCGGAAAATCGAGCGGATCAGGCGCACCGCGTCCGCCTCCTCCATGTCCTTGAGCAGGAAATAGCAGCCCGTCCGGCAGCCCATCGGCCCAAAGTAGATCACATGATCCTTCCACTCCGAATTGCGCGCAAAGGTCGCGAACAGGTGCTCCAGGGTGTGCAACGCCGCGTTTTCCAAATAGGGCGGCGTATTGGGGCGGCGCATACGGATGTCATATGTCTTTACGTCCCCGTCAATGCGGGAGAGGTAAATGCCAGGTACCAATTTGTCGTGGTCAATGCAAAAGCTTGCAATTTTATCCATACGATTTCCTCCATTTTTGTTTGAATCAGATGATTGGATCTCAGCCAAAGGAACGGCCTCCCGTGAGCTTATCCAGATCTATCCCTGCAAAAAATCCGTTGATCAGTTCCAAAGCATCCTGAATGGACCGTTCATACACATCGAAAAAGCTTTCGTTCTTGGGCTCTCCATTCTCCGGCCAGCGCCATGTTCCCAGCAACGTGTTGGCGTAATCGAAATCATCCCCTTCGCCCACGCCGCGGATATGGCACGAAAGGAGATGCTTCCCGCCATGCTTCTTTTCCCAACGCTCCACCAGCGATTTTTTCAAGCTGGTACGGTCGTTCAACCATCCCAATGCTGTGTGCGCATCCCGGATCGCCTGTTCCACCAACGGTTTTGCATGCGGCACGCCAAACCGTACATGCAGCAAAAACGCATAGAGTGTGGCAATCTCTGCCTCCACCTGTGGGTCCTTCGGAAGCGTCTTTTTGAGGGAAAACTCAATTGGAAGCGCCCCGGCCTCATAGCGCAGCAGGATCACGTCGAGCGCCGACTCCAATTCGTGGTGTGCAATCTGCTCATCTTGCTCCGGTTGAACCTGTAACAGTTCGCGCGCATGCGCCCGCACAAACGGGTGGCAGGTCCGGTCCGCCGCATAATGGCAGAGGAATCCCGCGATATAGCTTTTTACGATCTCCGAAGGGTGGGACTCCGCATAACCGCGCAAAATGGATAAGGTCTGAACGACCTCTTCCTGGTGCAATCGTTCCCCGTAAACAGAGAGACTCTCCCCTTTTTGCCAAGGCAAAACACGGTGATAAAAAAGGAAGTCCGGTCCCTGTGCGCCCCACAAAAGCGCATCGCGGTTGGCCGTATCTGGTTTCCAGAGTTCCAGCACCCGCAGGACGTGGTAGTAATGTGTGATTGCCGCAGGCATATGCATCCCTCGCTTTCCGTCTCCGCCATTCATAAAAATAGGAGACATCCCAAAAGATGTCTCCTATTGTAGCACAATCGATTTTCTTTTTAAAGGACTTTGGACAAAAAGTCCTGCAGACGTGGATTCTTCGGATGCGTGAAGAACTCGTCCGGCTTGGCCTCTTCCAAGACCTGACCCTCATCCATGAAGAGGACACGCGTGGCCACCTCGCGGGCAAAATTCATCTCGTGCGTGACAACCACCATGGTCATCCCTTCGTGCGCAAGCTCTTTCATAACCTGAAGCACTTCTCCAACCATCTCCGGGTCCAAGGCGCTGGTCGGTTCGTCAAAGAGCATCACATCCGGCTCCATCGCAAGTGCGCGCACAATGGCAATGCGCTGCTGCTGGCCGCCAGAGAGCTGGGAGGGATAGGCGTTTGCTTTATCCTCCAGACCAATGCGCTTCAAAAGCTGCATCGCCTTATCGTCCGCCTCTTTCTGCGTCTTAATCTTGAGCGTCACGGGCGCAAGCGTGATGTTTTTCAACACGGACAGGTGCGGAAACAGATTGAAGTGCTGGAACACCATGCCCATTTTGCGGCGGAGCTGGTCTACATCGCAGCCGGGAGCGTTGATCTGCGTCCCTTCAAACCACACCTCGCCCCCGGTGGGCATTTCCAGCAGGTTCAGGCAGCGGAGAAAGGTGCTCTTTCCGGAGCCGGACGGCCCCACGATCACCACCTTTTCCCCTTTTTGAATCTCCTGGTTGATCCCCTTGAGCACATGAAGGTCGCCCCGCAGGGTATGGAACGTCTTTTCCAAATTTTTAACGCTTATCATTTTAACGTTTATCACTCTGGTGCAGCCTCCTTTCGAGCTTGGACAGGCACGTAGTCAACAGGATGACCAGCACCAGATAAACCGCCGCCACCAGGAACAGGGGCAGGAATGCATCGTATGTAATACTGCGGATAATATCGCCGCCCTTGGTCAGATCCTGAATGCCGACATAGCCGGCGACGGAAGTCTCCTTCAAAAGGGCGATAAACTCATTGAAGACCGCGGGAGCGACATTTTTAAATGCCTGCGGCAAAACGATCTTGCTCATGGTTGTCCGGCCGTTCAACCCCAGGGAGCGCCCAGCCTCGATCTGGCCACGGTCCACGGACTGGATGCCGCTTCGAATGACCTCGGCAACATAGGCGCCGGAATTGATACCGAACGACAGCATTGCCACCAGAAGCGTTTCCCCGCTGGCGAAGATGAAGTACACCATAATCATCAACTGCACCAGCACAGGGGTGCCGCGGATAACCGTCAAGTATAAACCGCAAATTTTATTGAGGATGCGCAGTTTCTTTGGGTTATTCTGATGCGTGATGCGCACCAGGGCGACCAACGTACCCAGGATGATACCGATGATGACAGCCACCAACGTGATTGCCACCGTGTTGCCAAATCCCTGTACGATGTACATATACCGGTCTTTTAAAATAAAATCATTATAGAACTGCTGTCCCAGATCGGAGAAAAAGGACAGCGGAAGCGATGCGAAAAGTGTCTGCATGACGACCTCCCCATAAAACAGAAGCAGGCAGAAAAGCCGCTGCTCCTATCAAAGGGTCCAGCCGCTCTTCTGCTGTCTCTTGTTTCTTCTAAATTTATTCAGCGCTGATGTACTTGCTGACGATCTCATCCATCTCGCCGCTGTCCTTCATCTCCTGAAGGACTTCGTTGACCAGCTTCTGCAATTCCGTGCTGCCCTTCGGCATGGCAATTGCATATTCTTCGCTCGTGAGCGCCTCATCCAGCTTCTTGATCTTATCGCTGTTCTTTTCCACCAGCTTTTCAGCCGGGAAATCGTCGATGACAACCGCGTCAATACGGCCAGCGAGCAGGTCGGAAACTGCCTCCATGCCCTTGCTGTAACGCTTCACTTCTGCCACAGAAATGTCGTTCTCTCCGTCCTCGTTGGTGCAATACTGGTCGCCCGTGGTGCCCAGCTGGACGCCGACCGTCTTACCGTTCAGATCGGTACGGGAAGTGATGTCACTGTCATTCGTCACAATGATCGCCTGGGAAGCGTCGAAATACGGATCGGAGAAATCCACGTTCTTTTTGCGGTCCTCGCTCGCAGTCATACCCGCTGCAACGATGTCCGCTTTGCCGGACTGCAACGCTGTGATCAATGTGTCAAATGCGATGTCGCTGACTTCCAGCTCTACGCCCAGCTTATCGGCAATTTTTTGGGAAATCTCAATGTCGATGCCAACGACCTCGTCGCCATCCTTGTACTCAAACGGCTCAAACTCCGCATTGGTTGCCATGTACAGCGTTCCTGCATTTTGAATGTCCTCCGGCGTCTTGACTTTGCTGCCGCAAGCAGACATCGGAACCATCATGGACACCGCCAGAAGGAATGCTAAAATCTTCTTCCCTGTTTTCATAAATCGTACCCCCAAATTCGTTACTAAAATCTTCTCTCATTCTATCGCATAAATATTCATATTTCAAGCATACTTATGCGGTCTTCGAAATTTCAGAAGATTTGATAACTTACTAGATAAAATTCGAATAATTTTGTGGAACTTGCAAGCCGCAAGACTCCAAAAGTATACAGAAATCCTCTGGAACTGGCGCGATTATGCACATTCTTTCCCCAGTCACCGGATGTTGGAAGATTGCCTGTGCACAGTGAAGTGCCTGGCGGCCAATATATTCCCGGCTCCCGCCATACAGATCGTCCCCTGCTAAAGGGTTCCCTCTGTTGGACATATGCACGCGGATTTGATGTGTCCGACCGGTTTCCAGCCGGAAAGCCGCCAATGTATGACTCTTTGAGCAGCATAAAGCACGCCAATGCGTCACCGCGTGGATTCCGTTTTCCGAAACGCAGCGCTGGATCGTATGCCCCGGCAATCGCTCAATCGGGCCGTTTTCCGTCCCGCTTCCCGTCAGGATACCTTCGCATACCGCCAAATAGACTTTTTCGATTCCATGTGCCAAGCGCGCTGCTGCATAGGTGTTCTTCGCCAAAACCAATACGCCGGTGGTGTCCCGATCCAGCCGATAGACCGGCCGGAAGGCGCAGCACGCATCTTTTTTCTGAAAATATGCGGCAACCGCATTTGCCAAGCTGTCCCGGTCGTGCCCAGGAGAGGGATGCACCGGCATCGCCGCTGGCTTGTCAACCGCCAAGAGATCCCGGTCCTCATAGAGTGGGGCCAAAGGAAGATCCACCGGTTCTGGACAGGCACCGTCCGCGGGAAGCGCAAGCTGTACTTGGTCGCCAGCCTGCAAAACCTTTCGTACCGTCGCATGGACGCCATTGACTGTAATTCCCAGAGGTTCCTTCTTGAGATCGGTCAAAAGCCGGGCGGATACCCCGCAAAAATGGCGCAAAAACCCTTTTAACTGTGCAGCATCGTATGCTTCCGGCACTGTGAACGTCAGTTTTCTCATGGAACCTCCCCGCGGGCAGACAAAAAGAACGGCGGCAAGCCCATCCGCACACCGCCGTTCTGTCCCACAAAACGATTTATTTTACTTCGACGGTCCAACCAAACTCGTCCTTAATTTTACCCCACTGGATTCCAGTGAGGGTATCGTACAACTTCTGGGAGAGCGGACCGATTTCCCCATTGTTGATCTCCATGATGTCGTCGCCCCACTTCAAGTGGCCAATCGGGGAGATAACTGCCGCCGTACCAGTACCGAACGCCTCTTTCAGGCGGCCTTCTGCCGCTGCATCCGCAACCTCCTGGATCGAAAGCCTCCGCTCCGAAACCTTCATCCCCCAGGACTTCAACATCTCAATGCAGGACATACGGGTAATGCCGGACAGGATCGAACCCTGCAACGCGGGTGTGACCACTTCGTCGTCAATGACAAAGAAGACATTCATGGTGCCGACTTCTTCGATGTATTTGCGCTCCACGCCGTCGAGCCACAGCACCTGGGTATAATCCTGCTTCTCCGCCTCATCCTGCGCCTTCAAGGAAGCTGCATAGTTGCCCGCCGTCTTCGTGAAGCCCATGCCGCCGCGCACCGCACGGACATAATTGGTCTCCACATAAATCTTGACCGGATCGAGCCCTTCCGGATAGTACGCGCCTACCGGGCAGCAGATGACCATGAACAACAGATGGTGCGCCGGATGTACGCCGATGTGAGGATCGACGCCAATGATAAACGGGCGAATATAGAGGGACGTCCCCTCTTCACTGGGCACCCAGTCCTTTTCTACGGAGACGAGTTTTTCAATCGCTGCCTTCGCAAGCTCCTCGTCGATCGGAGGAATGCACAGGCGGTCATTGGAAACATTCAGGCGGGCCATGTTTTTATCCGGACGGAACAGCAAAATTCTGCCATCCTGCGCGCGGTAAGCCTTCATGCCTTCAAATACGGACTGGCCGTAATGCAGGCACATGGCGGAAGGATCCATTTCAATCGGCCCATAAGGAACGATGCGGGGATCGTGCCAACCCTGCCCCTCGTCGTAGTTCATAATAAACATGTGGTCGGTGAAAATGGTTCCGAACGGAAGGGGCGCGCCCGGAGCCGGCTTTTGTTTCGGATTTTTTGTAAGTTCCACTCTGATTTCCTGCATGGTAAATGCCCTCTTTCTGATTATTCCCGTTTATTGTACCATCATTTTTCGGGGATTTCAAGCTGTTACTGTGCGAAAGGCACAGCAAATTTCTCCACAGATTTGATAAGATTTGATCTGTTTTTTAGAGGGAACTCCAAATTCTTCCCCTTGCTACAATCTTATCTATCAAATTTGCATTTCTCCATCGCTATTTTCATTTTGCACAGAAGCATCAAATATCCTGCATAAATGCTGTTCCATGGTTACGCAGCCCCTTGGGATAGCGATTCTTCAAACGGCCTCCCGAGCATTTTCCAAACCCGGTGACAATGCCGTCCACCGCCACGCCGGTATAGCCCTTATAGGAATCGGGCGCTTCCAGCTCTTCCCCGTGCAGGAATGCAGCGATCCGTGGGTCACTGTGGGATAGCTCGAGTACCACACGCAGTTCCTGGGGCTTTGCCGCCATAAACGCCGCATGTGCCGGTTCGATTCGTTTCTGAAAGGTGCCCAACAGCACGCCAGCCCGCAACACCCCGAGGCCCTTCATCTGGGGAAGGCCGTTTGGCAAAAGCAAGAGGTTGTCGCCGATCTGTTCCATTGCCCCCTTGGGCGCTTCTCGATAGATCAGCTCACAGCAGGCTCGCGCCTCCTTACTCGGCTTTTGATAGGAATAGGGCGCCGGCGCATCGCCGTTTTCGGATATCCGCTGTAACTTCGCCACAAAATGGCCCTCTCCGCCATCCAGCGGCAGGATGCGCCGTGTTTGTGGAATCGTGCCCGGCCGTCCGAAAGAGACGCCGCAATCCACCAGTGCAAAATCGCAATGTTCCTCCAAAAACGCAGAGATCACCCCTTCGTTTTCCTCAGGGGAGAATGTGCAGGTCGAATAGACCAGAATGCCACCCTCCCGCAGGGCCTGCGACGCACTCTCCAAAATCGCAAGCTGGCGCACAGCGCAAGTCTTTACATGCTCGGGACTCCATTCCTGTATCGCCCGTTCGTCGCGCCGGAACATCCCTTCCCCGGAGCAGGGGGCATCCACAAGCACTTTGTCAAAGAAGCCCGCCAACGCACTGCACAGGACCTCCGGACGGCAGCAGGATACGACCGCATTCCGCACGCCCATCCGCTCCATATTGGAGAGCAATACGTTTGCCCGGTTCCGGACAACCTCATTGCTCCAGAGCAAGCCCTTCCCCGCCAATAAAGCGGCGATCTGTGTGGATTTTCCACCAGGCGCCGCGCAGAGGTCCAGCACCCGTTCGCCGGGCTGCGGGGCTAACACAGTGACAGCCGAAGCCGCGGACGGTTCCTGCACATAAAATGCACCCGCATGGTGCAACGGCAACACGCCCAGATGCTCCGCCTCCTTTGGAACATAATAGGAAAGCGGCGAAAACGGCGCCGCTGTGACCGGAAACGGCAGGGCCGAGCGGAGAAGATCTTCCCCACATTTTTGGGGATTCAAGCGGATTCCCCGCAAGTGCGGCTTTTCATAACAGGCGAGAAAGGCCTCATATTCCCTGCCTAATGTCTCTTTCATGCGGTCGCAAAATGCATGCGGCAATGTTGTCATGTCTGTTTCTTCCCTTCTTGAACATCTCTTTCTTTCCATCTTTTCTGGCTTCCTGTGGGCATCCGGCAATACCGCTTTCAGGATGGCAACGCTGCACCACGCTGTTCAAAATTTTCCCGCGCTTCTTTGAGTAGCAAGCCATGGTTTTCGCCACGGGGCTCTTCTTTGCCGGATAAAAACACATCGATTTCCCAATAACCAATCGGGCAAATGTAGGAAATCATATCTTTGTGGCTGGGAATGGTTCGATCCCCGCAACATGTACAAGGCGCACCGTTCTCCACATGCGTCCGTTCCTCTTCGTTGTCTGGCCGGTTCCCCTTCTTTTCCCGTAGGGCGGAACCCTATTTTGGGCCTTTCTCAATGCCGCCACCTCCTTGCATAGTTCGCATCATTGGATTTCGCACATTTTTTGAAAGCAAAATCGCATAATTCCTCTTTCCAAAACCAATAATAAGTGCGCAAAGGGGGTGAATACACATGAACAGCAATTACAATAACAGTCAGAACAGTTCCCAGAATCGCTCTAGCCAGAACAGCTTGCAGAACAATTCCCAGAACCGTTCCAGCCAGAATGCCAAGAACAGCACGCAGAACCGCTCTAGCCAGAACAGCCAGAATTGCAAGAATGGCACCAATCAGTGCAGCGGTCAGAACAACAGCCAGAACAGCAACAACTAACGTTCCATTCTGACGATCGCCCATTTTTTCGCAGATGCCGCTTGCCGTGCAAGCTACATCTGCGGGAATGGGTGCGAGAAATCCCCAGGCTATATGTAAGAACAGGCGGCTTTGTTACACGACAAGGCCGCCTGTTTTCTCATGTCCTTTTGTGAGAGGATTCTCTTTTTTTACGGCTATCTTTTAAAATTTGCCGCAGGGACTTATCGTCCGGCTTTTCTTCCCGGAATCCTTCCCCTGTGATTTCCCCCGCCTCGCCTACAATCACAAATGCGTTTGGGTCCACCGCATGCACAATATCATTGACCTTGCACACCTCATAACGCCGCACCGCGCAAAGCAGCATTTCCCCCTCGCGCCCGCTGTAAAGGCCGCGGGATTTTAGCGCCGTAACGCCGCGGTCGAGCTCGATCAAAATCCGTTGGGCAATTTCCTGGTTTTTTTCTGAAATGATAAACAGCACCTTGCCATTCCCCATATCCGTACCATAGAGGATGGTATCAATCAGCCGGGTTGAGACAAAAATGGTAATCAGCGCATATAATGCGCTTTCCATGCTCTGGAATGCAAAACCCGAAAATGTGATAATAACAAAGTCCACGCCAAGCATGAGCTTTCCCATGGAGAGGTGGCGGAAATGCCGCCCTAACAGGCGCGCCACCATGTCTGTGCCACCCGTAGTCCCACCGCGCATGAAGACCAAAGCAAGGCCTGTTCCCTCCAGCACACCGCCAAATATGGCGGCCAGCATGGGGTTTCCTTCATAGGGGGGCACTACATATCCCATCAGATCAATTGCCGCAGAGGATAACAACGTCGCCACGAAGGTTTTCGCCACCATCTTATAGCCAATTTCCGTAACCGCCCAAAGGAATATCGGGATATTGATGAGGAAAGCAGTCGTACCGATCGGCGTGTGGAACAAATAGTTCAACACGATGGACAAGCCCGTCACCCCTCCAGAGGCAATTTGGTTCGGCGCAGTAAACATTTTCACCGATACTGCATAGACCAAGCTTCCCGCTACAAAAAACAAGATATCCTTGGCAAGCGCTTTGGATCGCTCCTGTCTCCACGAAATCTTCATAGCACCCCCTCCTCTCATGTCAACGTCTCATTTTTCCATCAAATGCTGCCCATCCTCCTCATCCAACGCCTCACATGCAAGCTGAAACAGCTCGCGAAGGCGCTGTAAGTTGCCGGTCAGATAGACATAACCGAACAGCGCTTCAAAGGCCGTGGCCGCATGGTAATCCGCAACCTTGGCATTCTTCGGCACATGCCCCACATGCGCATTCCGTCCGCGGTTGTATACCGCTGCCTCTTCCTCCGTCAGCATGGGAAGAAGCTTTTTGGCCGCGGCAGCCTGGGCGCCGCAGCAGACCTGCTCCACCGAGCGCTTATGCAGCTTGTTAACCGGGCAATTGCCCTGGCAAACCAGCTTTTCCCGTACGAAAAGTTCGAACACACCGTCCCCCACAAACGCCAGCGTCAAAGGGCTAAGCTGTTTTGGGTCGCACTGGGCACCAAATAACCGTTCCAAACGTATCACTCCACAAAATCGAATTCAATTTCATAAATGCTGACGGTATCGCCCTCCTGGATACCCGCATCCCGAAGGGCGTCAATCACGCCAGTCTGGATAAGAACACGCTGGAAATATTGCAGCGATTCGTAATCGTCGAAATTGACGGAGTTGATGACCTGCAACAGCCATTCGCCCTCCACCATATAAACGTTGTCCTGTTTGGTGATCTTGACGGCATTCTTTTCAAAGTCCTCCACCGGCTTCTGCGGCAGGGGCTCCGGCTCATAGCGCTTGACCGGCGGCAGCTTACTCAGCAGCTCGGAGATACGGTTGAGAAGCGGGTCCACATCGTAGCGGATCGCCGCCATGATGGGAAAGAACTCGTATCCCTTGCCCTCCACATAATTCTTAAAGTCCTCAATTTGTTCATCCGTGGCAAGGTCGCACTTATTGCCCGCTACCAGCATGGGACGCTCTGCCAATTCCGGATTGAACTTTTTCAGTTCCGTATTGATGATCTCAAAATCCTGTTTGGGATCGCGGCCTTCGCTTCCTGCAACATCCACAATGTGGACCAAAAGACGGCAGCGGTCCACGTGACGGAGAAACTGGTGCCCCAGCCCAACCCCTTCGCCCGCGCCTTCAATCAGGCCGGGGATGTCTGCCATCACAAAGGAGCGGCCATCTTTCAGCCGCACCACGCCGAGCACCGGTGTAATGGTCGTAAAATGATAGTTGCCAATGGTCGGCTTCGCCTCGCTCACGACGGAAACCAGGGTCGATTTGCCCACATTCGGATAGCCAACCAGCCCGACGTCTGCCAAAAGCTTCAGCTCCAGGATTAGCTCAAAGCTTTCTCCCGGCGTGCCCGGTTTCGCAAAACGCGGCGTCTGACGGGTTGGCGTGGCGAAATGGATATTCCCCCAACCGCCGCGGCCGCCCTTTGCGATGACCTGCGGCTCATCGCTGGAGAGGTCCGCAAGAATGCGTCCGGTCTCGGCTTCCTTGACCAAAGTGCCCCGCGGCACGCGGACGATGAGATCCTTGCCGCTCTTGCCATTGCAGCGCGCACCGCGGCCATTTTCCCCACTCGGGGCTACATATTTGCGCTTATAGCGGAAATCCGCCAGGGTGGAGAGGTTGTCGTCCACCTGGAAGACAACATTGCCGCCCTTTCCGCCGTCGCCGCCGTCCGGCCCGCCGGAGGCCACATACTTCTCCCGATGGAATGCAACGGCTCCATCGCCGCCTTTGCCTGCTTTGACGGTGATTTTTGCATGGTCGATAAACATCGTGTATCACTTCCCTCATATTGGGCTGCCCGTTGGACAGCATAGGGCGTAGATAAATCTTTCCACGCTCCTTCTTTTTGTATACCAATCTCCCCGCAGAAACCGAAAAAATCCCTGCCGAACGGTTCCGGCAGGGATTTGTCATTCTGGTAAAATTACTGCTCCACAGCGTAAACGCTGACCTTTTTGCGGTCGCGGCCCAAACGCTCAAACTTGACGCGGCCATCCACCAATGCAAAGAGGGAATCGTCGGAACCTCTGCCCACGTTCTCGCCCGGATGAATGTGCGTGCCACGCTGCTTGACGAGGATATTGCCCGCCAACACAAACTGGCCGTCTGCGCGCTTCACACCAAGACGCTTGGACTCGGAGTCACGGCCGTTCTTGGTGGAACCCATTCCTTTTTTATGTGCGAACAGCTGAATATTTATCTTCAACATACCTTACACCTCCACATAACTTACATTGATATTTTCTGAATATTGCTCCTCAAGCCCCAACATATGAAGCTTGAAACCCGCGAACAAAACGCGGCAGTCCCTGGCTGCTTTGGCCGGGATACGCACAAGCATGTAGCCTTCTTCAGCTGCCACCTGCGCCTCCACACCGATAATCTCCGTCACCGTGTTGGCCGTCATATATGCCGCGGAGGATACCGCCGCACAGATGATGTCGTTGCCCTCTTCCCCGCTGCCGGAATGACCGCTGATGCGGAACCCCACCAAGTCGCCGTCGGGCCTGGTGAAAAATTCAGCGCAGATCATTACGCATTGATGGCTTCAATCTGCACCTTGGTGTAGGGCTGTCTGTGGCCCATCTTGCGCTTTTCACCCTTCTTGGGCTTATAGGTGAAGACCGTGATCTTCTTGGACTTGCCGTTCTTCAAAACCTTACCGGATACGGACGCACCCTCCACATACGGTGCGCCGACCTTGATGTCGCCGTCGTTGTCCAGCATGATGACCTTGAAGTCAACGGTTGCGTCTGCTTCCACAGCAAGCTTCTCGACAAAAATAGTGTCGCCAGCCTGGACCTTGTACTGCTTGCCGCCTGTTTCAATCACTGCAAACATGAATTCCTGTTCCTACCTTTACTTTAGTCTCGCTACTATCGGGCGGGAAGACCCACTTATAGCCCGTAATATGCGGCTTATCCATATTAGCATATCCTGTCAAAAAAGTCAATCCTTTTCCCTGCTAACTGCGGCGGGAAGCCAAGCTTTTTGCAAAATCTGCCAAAGCCTTTCCTTCTTCCCCAAAGGGCTCCAATGCGCGCACGGCTGTATGGGTGAGCTCTTTCACGCGCTGTTTTGCCGTTTCCAACCCCAAAAGGGACACATATGTCGACTTCTGGTTTTCCGCATCGCTGCCGGTCGCCTTGCCGAGCGTCGCCGCGTCGCCTTCCACATCCAGGATGTCGTCCACAATCTGGAACGCCAAGCCAATGGCCCGCGCGTAGTGCTCAGCAGCGTCTCTTTGACGTTCATCCGCCCCGGCGAGCGCACAGCCCATCCGCGCAGAGGCCAAAATCAAAGCGCCCGTCTTTTTTTCGTCCATCTCCTGGAGCGTTTCCAGGGAAATGGCTTTGCCCTCGGAGCGCAGATCGATCTCCTGCCCGCCGACCATCCCATGGATGCCCGCTGCGGACGCCAACTGAAATGCCGCTTCCGCCGCGCAGTCCGCCCCAACCGCCGCGAGGCTCTCCGGGGAAAGCATGGTTGCGAACGCCAGCGTCAACAGGCCGTCCCCTGCCAGCAACGCGGTATCTTCCCCATAGGCTTTGTGATTCGAGGGTTTCCCGCGGCGCAGGTCGTCGTTGTCCATGCAGGGGAGATCGTCGTGGATGAGCGAATAGGTGTGAATCATCTCCACTGCGCAGGCAAACGGCAGCGCCGCCTGCACGTCCCCGCCGCACAGCCGGCAGAACTCCAAAACGAGCGTTGGCCTCACGCGCTTGCCGCCGTCCAAAAGGCTGTAGCGCATGGCCTCAATCAACCGCTCATACCGGCAGTGTTCTTTTGGGAGAAGTTCCTCCAATTTTTGCTCGATCATGGGAAGATATGTGTCAAGCTTCATGCCTGTTCCTCCTTTTCCAGCGTAGAGAGTTGGGTGATCTTTTGCTCTGCCTGTTTCAGTTTCTCATAACAGAGTGTTGCCAGGGCGGACCCCTCTTCAAACAATTTCATGGAGGAATCCAACGATTCTCCCCCCTCTTCCAGCTGTTTGACAATTTCGTCCAGCCGGGTAACCGCAGCCTCAAACGTCGTCGCTTTTTTTGCCATCTCCCGATTCCTCCTGTTCTGAAAAACGTTCTGTCCGTTCGACCAAACATGCAATCTGTCCATCCAAAAGCCGCAGGGAGAGCTTGTCCCCCTTTTGCGCCTGCTCCACGCTGGAAACGACTTCACCGCCCGCGGCACTGGCGATTGCATAACCGCGGGAAAGCACTTGCAGCGGGCTCAGCGCGTGCAGCCGACCACTGAGTGCAGCCAACCGCGCTTCATCCTCCGTCAGCCTTCGTTTGATGCCGTCGGAAAGCCGCGTGAACAACTCGTCGATGCGCATGCGCTGGACCGCCAGAAGTTCTTGTGGATTGCGCAGGACGCGGCTACCCGCCAGGGAATCCACCTGCTGGCGCAGCTGTTCCAGCCTTGCACGCAGAAAAGAGGCCATCCGTGCCTCCTGATTTCGGATGGTGGAAAGCCAATCCGCTTGATCCGGCACGGCCAGCTCCGCCGCGGCCGAGGGGGTTGGCGCGCGCAGGTCCGCCACGAAATCGCAGATCGTAAAGTCCGTCTCGTGCCCCACCGCGGAGATCACCGGGATTTTGGATGCGGCCACTGCGCGCGCAAGCGCCTCCTCGTTGAAGGGCCAGAGATCCTCCAGCGATCCCCCGCCGCGTCCCAGGATGATGACATCCGCACAGCGGAGACGGTTCATCCGCTTTAAAGCGTCGATCAGCTGCGGCGCCGCACCTTCCCCCTGCACCAACACAGGGCAGAATATGACCTCCGCCAACGGCCACCGCCTAGCCAAAATGGTCACAATGTCATGCACCGCCGCGCCGGTTGGGGAGGTAATCACGCCGATGCGCGTGGGAAAGGGCGGCAGCGGTTTTTTTCGGTCCGCGCGGAATAGCCCCTCGGCGCCCAGTTTTTCTTTGAGCTGTTCAAAAGCCAAATTTAAAGCGCCTACGCCATCCGGCTGTAGATCCTCAATGTAAAGCTGATACTGGCCGGTGGGCTCATATACGCCAATATGCCCGCGCGCAATCACTTTCATGCCATCCTCGGGCAAAAAACGCAAGCGCCGCGCATAGGTGGCGAACATAACCGATTTCACCACGCTCTTCTCATCCTTCAGCGAGAGATAAAAATGTCCGGACCGGTAGTGATTGGTAAAATTCGAAATCTCCCCGCTGACGAAGACGCTTGTGAGGTTTAGGTCCCCCTCCAGCAGGGATTTGATATACGTATTCAATTGTGTAACGGTCAAAAGCACCGGTTCCACCATCGTCCGATTCCTCCCGGAGATCCAGAATTCCAAAGTCCGTCTAGCATGCGCCGCAGCGTTTCATCTCGGTGAGCACGGCGATGCCGGCCGCGTTGTCGCTGGAAAACGCGGGCTCCGCAAACACTGCGCCGTATTTTTCCGTAAGCGCCTCTCGAATGAGACGGTTGGACATCACGCCGCCCGCAAACAGCATCGGCAATCCGCCGTACTCTTTTTGCAACGCGGAGGCCATGCCGTCCAGCGCCGCCAGGATGGAAAGGAGGCAATAGCGCGCCACGTCCTCCCGCGGGCTGCCATGATCGAGCATTTTCCTGCATTGGTTCTCCACGCCGGAGAGGGAACAATCCGCCCCCTTCATAGACGGACGGATTTTAAACGAAGCATCCGACTGCAACGCCAATTCCTCCAGGAATTTCCCCGCGGGAAACGGCAGCCCTAGCATTCCGCCCACGCGGTCAACCGCTTGTCCCCCTTTTAAGTCGAGCGAACGTGCGACGATCTCCGCCTGGAAAAGATGCTCCCGGTCCGGCGTGACCCGCACCGCCTCGGTGGTTCCGCCGGAGACATGGAACGCCAAAAACGGCTCCTGCAAAAAGGAAAGCTTCCCCGCGGAATAGAGCGCCGCCGCAATATGCCCCGCCTGATGGGAGAACGAAAAGAAAGGCACGGAAAGCGCCGTTGCCACCGCCTTCGCCGTGCCTATTCCCACTGTGAAACAGGGCATATAAGAGTCCTCCTGGTCGCGTGGACGCGCGGACGCCCCCACCGCTTCGATTGCACCTTCGCCGCCAGCTCCGTGGAACAGCCGTTCCAGGATCTGAGGAAGTTGCTGCACGTGGTGGAAAACGGCGTCGCTCTGCCGCAGGCCAAGTTCGCCTTTCCGCACCGGCAGCAACTGCTTTTCCTGCCGGATCTTGCCGCCGGTATAGAGCGCAGCGGAGGTCGTGTAGTTGCTCGTATCGATGCCCAGAACCTTATGCATGTTTTTCACCGAATTCCTTTGCAACCGATCCAAGGACCCCGTTGACAAATGGAGCGTCCTCCGCCGTCCCATATTTCTTTGCGAGGTCGACCGCCTCGTTGATCGAAACGCTGACCGGGATCTCGTCTTCAAACAAAATCTCGTAAATCGCCAGGCGCAATAGGGACAGGGAAACCTTTGACAGGCGGTTCATCTTCCAGCCCCGGATATTCTTCTCAATCTGTGCGTCGATCTCCGCCTCATGCTGCTCCGCACCCTCGGCAAGGCGCTCTGCAAAATCGTCTACAATCATATCCTTGGACAAACCGGCCGCGTCGATGATCCGGCTGACCGACTCCCGGTTGATGGTTCTTTCAAAGGTCAGGGCAAACGCCTGCTCTCTGGCTTCGCTTCGTTTCATAAGCTTCCTCCGCGTAACTTGTCAAAATAAGAAACCCTCCACAATTGTGGAGGGTTCAAAAGGTTCGTTCGGTTTTCAAACTTCCACGCGGTTATTATACCACAGTCTGGAAGAAAAGCACAAGGGAGCCGCAGAAGAAATCCTACTGGTTCTCCACAATTTTGATCTTATCGTAGGTGACGCCCGCCTGCCCAGCCACAATGTCCTTGATGACCACCGCGTTGTTCGGGTCCGATTCCTTGACCTTCACCACCACATTGCATTCCCCGTTTTGCAGGAATACCACGCAGTCCTCAAACCCTTTGGCCTTGATGAGGTTCTCGATATTACTCTCCTTCAGGACATTCTGCGCCACGACCGCCGCCTGTGCAACCGCATCTTTCTTGGCCGCGTCGCTCTGTTCCGCGTCCTGTAAGACCTTTTCCAGCAGCTCTACCGCCTCATCCCGCGCCTTTTGACGGCTCAAGCGCGCCTGCGTGAAATAATCGTTTGCATCCGTGCTCTGTCCCGCCTCGGAGGAAACCGGTGCGCTGGACGACTCTGCCGGCGCCGAGGAGGACGGCACGGAGGCATTGACCAGTTGTGCTTCTCCGAGTTCCTTCTGCGAGGTGACCGTATTCGTTGCAAGCAGTTGATTATCCCCTGAGAATTGCCAATTCAAATAGACGGCTGCCCCCAGCGCGACGACCAAGGCCGCAAGAACAAGCTGACGTTTTCCAATACCCATACGTATGTACTCCTCCTGTTGTTAATTTTCGCCCTGTATTGCAACGCCGGGCACAGCAGTGATCCGGCCGGGCCTACCCTGTATCCGCGGCTTTGACCACGCAGACCCGGACCGATGTGATATCCAGCGCCGTGGTCACAGCATCGATCACGCGCTGTTGCACCACCGGATCGTCCCCGCCGTCGCACACCACTACCACCCCCTTGACAACCGGCTGCACCTCGGTCACGGCCAGCGCCCGCTGGGAGCCATCGGCGTCTTTCACCAGGATGTAGTTGGTTTCTGTGCTGTTGTTGGAGCCGCGATCCTCAGTGGTCTGGGTGCTGCGTTTTTCCTCCTGTGCATACACCTGTTCCGCGCTGCGTTCCACCGTCACCATCACCTTGGCGTTGCCCGCCCCTTGAATGTTGGTGACCAATTCGGCAAGGCTCTGCTCCAGCTCCTGCGTATACGCCTGCGCGGACTGCGCCGCCGGTTGAGAGGACGCCTCCTGCGTCTCCTCCTTTCCCGGGCTGAACAGCCCGGACAGAAAGATCAGCGCAATGCCCGCCACCCCTGCGATCACAACCCATTTGCGGCAGGTTTCGTTCTCCGCAAACTTTTCAAACCAACTCTTTTCTTCACGATCCTTCGTCGCCATGCGCCGTTACCTCCACTTCCAGCCCAAGCGTCTCCCGCAGATGCGCTTGCGCTCGGGCGCAGTCCCCGCCGTATTCTTCGGCCAGCGTGACCTCCACCCTGTTAATACCTATGCTGTTGTCCGCGTTTGTATCCATCCACACCACAACTTTTTCACTTTTTATGTCCATTCTGCTCAGCTCTGCCGCAACGAGGTTCTCAATACTGGCACGCGCCGCGGTCTCCATCTGGTTTTCCACTGTGCTTTGCAATTGGGTATTCTCCTGTACTTGCCCTTCGATGGGGAAAGTCCAGGCGATCTGCATCCCCAGGTTTTTCAAGGGCATGGCCAGCGCGCAAAGGACAAACGCCCCGAGCACAAGCTTTACCATCCGTTCCATTGCGCCGCTCGGCGCCAATCCCTGTAACAGGGCGGCCGCTAAAGCCGCCAGGCAGATGGCCGCGCTCCATTCGCGGACCGCCCCCATCATCCTCCCCCCTTTCCCATCAGCAGTACAATCGCTGTAGAAACCGTCAGGATGGTCATACAGCACAGCACAATCGCCAAAATCAACTCGACCGCTTTGGCAACCGCCCGCAACAGCGAGGTGATCTCCTTAAGCTCAAAGACATCCCCCGCCCCTGCACAGACGTTGAGCGTCACCATCCAAAGCAGGCATTGCAGGATGACGGGCAAAAAGATCAGTGCGCCCGCCAGAAGGCCAAAGGCTCCCACGCCGGATTTCAGCAGCTTTACACAGCCGGTCACCGTTTGTAAAGCGTCTCCCAAAGCGCTCCCCACCACGGGTACAAAACTGCTGACCACAAATTTGGCAGCCTTTGCCGTCGTCTCATCCATGGAGGACGCCACGATGCTATGTACCGTCAGCAAGCCGGCGAAGACCGTCATGCAAAAGCCGAGCACCCATTTGACCACCTTGTGAAACGCGTTGCAGATGCCGCTCAGGTTTACCCCTGGGGAAATAGCAGACACAATGGAGAGGGCCAGAAAAATGTTGAGGCAGGGGACCAAAATGCTGGCAGAAAGGATGGAAATGACATTCCCGACCGCCATCATCAGTAAATTGTACGATCCTGCGGAGACGGGCTGCCCTGCGGCCAGCATGATGCCGGCGAGGACCGGCACACAGGCCAGAAGAAAGCCCGCTGCGGCCTGCACCACTTGTGCCGCATGCTCAATGCACGCCACCACCGGCCCCACCACCGTGGTGCACACGCAGAGCGCGCCAACCATGCCGATCACTCCGCCGAGCTGTTTTTCCCCCAGGGACAGTTTCATCCCATTGCATAGAGCGCAAAGCAACATAACGGCAATGACCGAGGCTGCCGCTTGCAGCGGCCCTCGGGCGTTTTCCTGCGCCATGCCGCCGATTTCCGAAAAGAGAGCCTCCGGCGTGATCGAAGTCAACGCCTGCCAATCCGTCCCGTCAATTCCGAGTTCCTCAAGCGTATGTTGCGTCTCCTGCGGAAGCTGCTCCGGCAAGTCGGCCGCACCGCTCTCTTCCAATTGTTCCGTATAGTAGTCCTCCGTCGATTCCGCCCACGCAATGGGCGCAAACAACACCGTTAGGACGAGCGCCAACGCCAGGCAAACCATCCGTTTCAATCGACATCCATCCTTTTTCTATCCGCCGATCAGCCCAAGGGCCGTCTGCGCAATATCCTCAAACAGCGGCAGGGAGAGCACAAGAATGGAGATCTTCCCTGCAAGTTCCACCTTGGACGCCAGGGCGCTCTCCCCGGCGTCCCGGCAGGAATCGGCCGCAAACTGCGCCAAGAAACAGATGCCCAGCGTCTTAAACAGAATCAATCCATACTCCTGTGTGAGCCCCACCCCCGAAAGCAGGGTCGTGATCTCCCGAACCGCCGGAGAGATATTCCGCAGGATCTCCACCAGGATCACCACCCCGGCGATGATGCTGATGATGACCGCATATTCCTGGTTATACCGCTTGAGTGTCACCGCGAAGATTGCTGCAATCAGCGCCGTGCCCACAATGCCGATGATGTTCATCCCCGCACCTCCCCACTGGGGCAGATCCATTGCACCGTCACAGCCCGAAAATGGATTTGATGGACTGGAACAGCACGTCGATCTGCTGGATAATCATCATCAGTACGACAATCAACCCGGCCAGCGTCGTCATCATGGCCTGTTCCTCCCTTCCGGAGCGAACCAAAAGCTGGTTGAGCACGGCGACGATGATGCCAATCGCGGCAATTCGAAAGATCAGATCCACATCCATTTTCTTTTCCTCCCCATCGCCCTGGTTCGAACCAGGGCTGTGTTTGATATTCCGCCGTTCAGCATAGGAATAAAGCGACGGCAATGCCTGAAAACGATCCCAGCATCAGGTAGAGCTTTCCTTTGCGTGCCTTTTCCTGCCGCGCACGCTCCAACCGGTCTTGGAACAGCTCCGCGTACAGGCGGCAATGAGAAAGCTGCCCTTCCACGTCGCTGGCCCCAAAGCCGCTCCCAAAGTCGCGCAACAAGGTCTGGTCCTCCTCGGTCAGGCCCGTCCCCTTCGCCCCTGTGCGCACCCCCCCTTCCCAGGCGGTGTGGAAATCCTCTCCCGCTCTGCAATAGGCCAAACACTGCTGCAAACAGGCAAGACTACTCCCGTGCCTCTGGAGAATCTCCACAACGGACGCCGCTGAATAGCGGATCTCCGTCTGCGCCGCGTTCAGGAAACGCAGCATCTCCTCAAGCTGTGCAACCCTCTGCGAGAGCCTATGCGACTGTACATATCCCGCTATGGTCCCGGCCGCGATCAGCAACAGAATTCCCAGAACCTTGAGCAAGCAACTCACCTGCCTTGTATACCTCCGCCACACGGCCGGGTTCCCGGCTTCCTTCCAGGAGCACCACATAGCCAAACGCCCCGGTATGAAGGAGGCTGACCGCCTGCTGCCGGCGCAGAAGTTCCCGCACATTTCCCGCATGGACGCTTGAAATCATGCCGACGCCCGCATTCAGGCCCTGGGCGGCGGCTTCCACATCGGCCAGACCTCCCAGCTCGTCACAGATGATAAACTCCGGGGAAAGCGACCGGATGGCTTGAAGAATCCCTTCCCCCTTTGGATAACCGTCCAGTACATCACAGCAAGGCCCCAAATCGTTTTGCGGCACCCCGCGATACGTCCCCGCCAGTTCCCCGCGTTCATCCACCACCGCCACCTTTCGCACATCTCCGCACAGGCCGGAGGACAGCTGCCTAGCCATGTCGCGCAGAATGGTTGTTTTTCCGCTGGCAGGCGCCCCGGCAATCAGCACCCCTTCCCGCAGATTCTTCCCCACCGCTTGCAGCACGGCGCTGGCGCATCCATACACCTGGCGCGCAATGCGGATATTGATGGAGCTGATGTCCCGCAGGCTGCCGATGCTTCCGTTGGAGATCACCGCCGTCCCGCAAAGGCCCACGCGATGCCCGCCGCTGAGGGTGATAAAGCCGTTCTTGATCTCATTTTGGTGGCTGTATACCGAATAGCTACAGATTCCCCGGAAGGTCTCATCGATGTCCTCGCGGGTTGCCCGCATCCCGTCCGGCTCTGGCCGGCAGGAAGGCCGTCCGTTCCGATTCAAAAAATATACGCCGCCCGTACAACAGATGGAGACCGGCTGGTTGACCCGGAAGCGGATCTCCTGCGCCTGCTCCTTCATGTCGGTCGGCAGCAGGAACAGATAGTTCCGCAGACGGTCGCAGACCGCACGCGCCGCCGAATCGAATCTGCTTTCATAGTTGTTTTCCATCTCTTGTCCTCCTTTCCATACATATCTATGGACAAGGGCCACTTCTTAGAACAAAAAAGGCCCTCGGAAGGAAAATCCCTCCGAGGGCACAACCCAAACACTTTATCATTCTGTTCTTTCTATTGGTCAAATCGCCGTATGCAAAACAAACGATTCGATCGCCTCGCGCGTCCCCTGCACCGACCCTTGGACCAGCGCGGCCTTTCCACCGCCGCGGCCAGCAAACGCCTGGTTGAGCGCTTTTCCCAACGGCCGGACGTCCTCCTGGCCTGCAACGGCATATTTCCAGCCTTCTGCATCGCTTCCAGAGAACACCGCCGCCAGCCCAGCGCGCTCCGCAAGGGCCAGGCAAAAATGGCGCAGGCTGTCCGGGGACAATCCCTCTTCAAAGAAGCAAACACGCTCCTGCCCCTCCGGTACAGCCGCGGCTTTTTGCGTAAAAATCTCCTGTTGCAGCTGGTAGACCTGTTGGCGCAGGCCGTCCCGCTCAGCGAGTAAGCGCTCGACCGCATCAACTACTTCCTCCGGCTTTGCGGAGAGCAGGACCGAAATCGCCGTGACGCTCTTGAGCTTTTCATCGTAGTCTTGAATCGCCCGACTGCCGAATTGAAGCGTCACGCGGACGCCGCCCTTATAGCGCTGCACGGAAAGCACTTTGATCGCGCCCACCTCCCCGGTGTGCGCCGTGTGCAGGCCGCAGCAGGCGCAACAATCGTACCCAGGCACCGTCACGATCCGGACCTCCCCGGTCAGCTCCTTTTTGCTGCGGTAATCGATCTGCGCCAGCTTCTCTTTGGGCGGGCATTCCGCCAGAATCGGCAGATTTTCGTAAATTGCTTGGTTGGCCAAACGTTCCACCTGGGCCATCTGCTCCGCAGAGAGCTCCCCATTAAAATCGACCGTAACGGCCTGCGCCCCCATGTGGAACCCCACATTGTCCAAATGGAACAGGCGATGCGTGATCCCGGAAACGATATGCTCCCCGGTATGCTGCTGCATAAACAAAAAGCGCCGCGGCCAGTCGATCTTTCCTTCCACGCTTGTTCCCACCGCAAGCGGATGGTCCGTGGTGTGCAGCAAATTGCCATCCTTTTCTTGGACATCCAACACCTTGGCGTCGCCAAGCGTGCCGTGGTCCGCAGGTTGTCCGCCGCCCTCCGGATAAAACGCGGTCCGGTCGAGCGTAACAACATAGCCATCCTTTTGCGCTTCACAGCTGGTGACAACCGCTGTAAACTGCTGTAAATAGGCGTCCTCATAATAAAGCCGCTGCGTCGGCATTGTTTCCATTGCGGTTTTCCTCCTCAGATTTCCATTTCGTCCATCAGGCTGCGCATAGCCAGGATCGTCTTTTGGATCAACTCTTCCAGCGGCCAACCGAGCATATCCGCGCCCGCTTGGATCACTTCACGCGAACAGCCTGCGGCAAAATTGAGGGTCTTAAACTTCTTCTTGACCGATTTCACTTCCAGGTCAGAAACGCTCTTCGAAGGGCGCATCAAGGCCACTGCGCCGATCAACCCCGTGAGCTCATCGGTCGCATAGAGGACCTTTTCCATGATGTGCTCCGGCCGGATGTCCACCGCCGGATACGCATGGCTGGCCGTTGCGCGGATGATGCGCTCGTCGATACCGTTTTCCCGCATGATCTCCTGGCTTTTGATACAATGCTGCTCCGGGTACTTCTCAAAATCGAGGTCGTGCAGCAGGCCGACCACTTTCCAAAAGTCCACTTCGTCCGGGGCCAACTCCTTTGCAAACCATCCCATTACCCCCGATACGATTTTCCCGTGCCGGAGATGGAAGGCATCCTGGTTATATTGTTCCAATAGCGCTTGCGCCTGTTCCAGTGTTGGTATCATGGTTTTTCCATCCTTTCTATTTGTTTACTGGCGGAGTGACCGCCCATTTCAAACAATGTTCCTGTTTGCCGCCGAACACACGGTACCCTTCCATAAGATCGTTCAGTGGGGCGCGGTGGGTAATCAGGAAATCCGTGTTCAATTTTCCACACGCGATGAGCTTCATCAGCCGGTCGCAATGGACAGCGTCCACGCCGCCCGTCTTAAAGATCAAATTTTTGCCATACATGTTTGGGAGCGGAAACGGCTGCGCCTGCTCGTACATGGCGACCAGGGCCACGACGGAATTCGGCCTGGCGATCTGCCACGCTGTCTGGAAGGTATCCGCACCGCCCGCCGCTTCGATCACAGCGTCCGCGCCGCGCCCCTGCGTCAAAGCGCGCACCGCTTCCTCTGCGGATTCTGCGGAAGGATTGATCGTATATGTAGCGAGCCCCAATCGCTTTGCAAGCTCTAGCCGGTGCGCGTCAATGTCCAATAGGATGACATCCCCCGCGCCAAACAAACCCGCACACATGGCGGCACAAAGCCCTACCGGTCCAGCGCCGATCACGGCGACCGTATCCCCCGGCTGAATTTCCGCCAGCTCCGCGCCGAAATACCCGCTGGATAGAATATCTCCCAAAAACAACGCATTGTCGTCGGTCACATGGTCTGGGATTGGGGTAAGCCCTGTATCCGCATATGGCACGCGGACATATTCCGCTTGGCAGCCGTCGATCCGGCAGCCGAGTTCCCAGCCGCCATGCGTACAGTTGTTGATAAACCCTTTGCGGCAAAACCAACAGTCCCCGCAAAAGGTGATGCAGTTGGCCGCAACACGCTCGCCCACCTTGCGCTTTTTTACGCTTTCCCCAACGGAGACAATCTCTCCGACAAACTCATGCCCCAACACTGTTCCCGGTACGGCCCGCGGGACCGCTCCGTTCAAGATGTGCAGGTCGCTGGTGCAAATCGTCGAAAGGGTCACTTTTACTATTGCATCGCCCGGCTCTTTCAACACGGGGACGGGGCGCTCCTCCAAACGCAGGTCGCCCAACCCGTGATAAACTGCCGCCAACATGGTCTTTTGCATGATGCTCCTCCTATTCTCCTATATAAGTAAATCGCTGAAACGTCTTTCCATCCCGCTCCACGGTTTCATTCCACATGGAGGCCGGGCGTACCCAGATTCCCCGCTCCCCATAGAGCGCCTGATAGACCACCATTTCCTCGCCGGTCTCAGAATGACGTGCCATACAAAACACTCGATATTCGCCGCCCTTAAAATGGCGGTATTTTCCCGGGCGAATTTGTTCCATGGTCCACTCCCTCCCATTCACTTTCCATTTTCTTCATTGAATTACATCTTTTCCTCTCGATTTGCTTGACTTTTTTTCCCAACCCTCGTATATTGGAGGGGAGTCCTTTTCTTTAGAAAAGGGCCCCTTGGATTGTATCACGGCGCGCCATCTCCTGGTCGATGCCGCCCAATACGGCGATTTTATCCAGGCTCCACAAGGGCGCCAGCAGCATTTCGCGCTGCCCGTCCCCGGTCACGCGCTCGATCACCGTCTCCGGTGGCAAACGCTCCAGCTGGGAACAGACCGTGCAAATGTAGGCTTCCCGCGTCATGGGCTCCAGTTTCCCGGCGGTGAATTCCTCTGCAAGAGGCGTTCCGCGCAGGATGTGCAAGAGATGCAGCTTTACGGCGTCCGGCCTCAATCGGCCGACCGCACGCGCTGTCTCCAACATCATGGATTGCGTCTCCCCCGGAAGGCCGTCGATCAGATGGACACAAACGCGGATACCATGGCCTTTTAGAATTTGGTAGGCGTGAAGGAACTCTGCATAGGAGTGCCCCCGGTGGATCCTCTCCGCTGTCCCGTCGTGGATGGTCTGTAGGCCAAGCTCAACGGTGAGGTAAGTCTGCTGGGAGAGCTGCGCGAGATACGCGACCGTTTCTTTTGGAAGGGCATCCGCGCGCGTTGCAATGCTCAGCCCGCACACGCCGTCCACCGAAAGCGCCTCCTCGTACTTCCTTTTCAGGGTATCCAACGGCGCATAGGTGTTGGTGTGCGCTTGAAAATAGGCAATCACAGGGGCGTCTTTCCATTTTAAATGGATACGGGCCTGCTCCTGCCGTACCTGATCGGAAACGGAGAGCGACGGCCCTGGTGCAAATGCACCGCTTCCACCCTGGCAATAGGTACAGCCGCCGGTTCCCCGCGTCCCGTCTAAATTCGGGCACGTAAAACCGGCGTCGATCGAAGCTTTAAAAACCCGCCTTCCGAATCGCTTTTTCAGGTGATATGCGAGCGTGTGATACCGTTTATTGTCATCCGCATACGGAAATGGATGCTCCATTTCTTTCCCTCTTTGCACTCAAAATATCTTTGCAACCTCTCCACATGTAAGATTTCTTTAAGAAATTCGTGGGTAGACTTGTAAGATTTTACTTGTAGAATAGCACGCAGAATCAAAAAGTGCAAGGGGCGTATCAATATGACGAAAGAAGGACCACTTTGTTGCAATACTTCGTTTTCCCATTCCAAGGACAAGCCGGAAAAGCCTGTCCAACAGGCGGAAGATGCTGCGTATCTGCGGCGCGGGCGTATTGTCAGCCTTATATCTCTCATTGGGTTTGTGATCTTTTCCATCGTATTTGCCGCTACAATCGGGCAAAAACTGATCGAATTCTTGGCGGACGGCAAGGCTTTTCGCGCATGGGTGGAGCAGCAAGGGATTCTAGGCCCGCTTACGCTGGTCGGAATCATGGTGTTACAGGTTGTAATTGCGATCATCCCCGGGGAAGCCGTGGAAATCGGCGCTGGGTATGCTTTTGGCGCAATCCCCGGCATGCTTCTCTGTTTGGTAGGCGCGGCGTTGGGTTCCGTGATCATCTATGGTTTGACGAAACAGTTCGGCATCCGGATGGTAGAGGCCTTCGTTTCGCGTGAAAAGATCCAGTCCTTGAAATTTCTTCAGAACACAAAAAAGTTAAATATCCTTATTTTTATATTATTTTTTATACCCGGTACGCCGAAGGATCTCTTTACCTATTTCATCGGACTGACCCCGATGAAATTGCGCACCTTTTTGATCCTTTCGAGCATCGCCCGCATTCCGTCCGTCATTTCCTCCACCATCGGCGGAGAGGCGCTCGGCTTGCAAAACTATACCTTTGCAATTGCCGTCTTTATCCTTACCGCGGCCATCAGTGGAATTGGCCTTTTAATCTATCGGAAAATTACTATACATTCAGCTGGAAAGAGGGAAAATCAATGAATTGGCAGCTCCTGATCAGCAACCGGATTATCAATGTGGGGTTTATTTCCTGGATGCTCTCCCAATTGATTAAAACGGGCATATTCTTATTGCAAAACAAGAAAATCAACCTAAAACGGTTGTCTGAATCGGGTGGGATGCCCAGCGCTCATTCTGCGTTGGGATGTTCTGTGGCAATCGCTACGGTACAGGAGGTCGGCTTTGCCTCCCCCATCGCCGCGCTTGCCCTATCGTTCGCCGCCGTCGTCCTATACGATGCAATGGGCGTGCGGCGCGCAGCGGGAGAACAGGCAAAAGCGATCAACCAGATCACAGAATATCTGGGAGAAACAGACAAAACGGGAAAAATGGCAGAAATCAAAGAATCCATTGGAACCTTGGAAGTTTCCTTAGGGCATACGCCGTTTGAAGTGTTATGCGGCGCGCTATTGGGCATCTGCGTGGCATTGCTTTCCGCATAAACGAACCGGGCACTGAAAAAGGAATTGTTTCAGTGCCCGGTCTTTTTGTTTATAATCGCCTCTTACTGTACACCTAGCTATAAAAGACGAACTGCCCCCGCGACGCTTTCATAGCGAAGCGGGGGCGTCGCTTTAAACGCACAAATCGTGCAATGTCCCAAACGTATACCCTTCTGCTTCCCATTTGCACAAGAGTTCATCGAGAATCTCCGCGTTTGTCTTGGAAGTGCTGTGCAACAGGACGACCGCTCCCGGATGGATGCGTGGGAGCAATTTACTGAACGCCTCCTCTTTGCTTGGCTGCTGATCCACATACCAGTCCACATAGGCCAGGCTCCAGAAAACGGTCTTATAGCCCAGTTCCTGGGCCTGTTTCAAATTGCTTTCGCTGTATTTCCCCTGGGGTGGGCGATAGAATTTTTCCATCTCCTGACCCGTGGTCTCTTTATACAGCGCCTCTAAGGAGGTTATTTCTTTCTTAAAATCTTCCATTGCAGAAATCTTCGACATATCCGGATGATGGTACGTATGGTTTCCAACAATGTGCCCCTCTGCGACCATCCGCTTAACCAGGTCGGGGCTGGTCTCAATATAATTTCCAACCACAAAAAAGGCGGCTTTCACGTTGTGCTTTTTTAAGGTATCCAAAATTGCCGGGGTATACCCGTTTTCATATCCTGCATCAAAGGTGAGGTAAATCGTTTTCTGTGAAGGGTCCCCTGCATAGTAAGCGTCGTATTGCTTTAAAGATGCAGCAGAGGCATTGCCGACCGGCGTTTTCCCCTCCTCCTGAAAGCTCAATCCCCAGTTGGTATTCGCCGAGGCGGATGCCGCGACGCTTGCATCTGTAACATGATGAAAAATCCCTGGCACCGCTGCCAAGAGCAGCAGGCAGAGCAGCCCAGCCAGAATCCATTTTTTCCGAAGCACAATGACCATATCTTCCACCGCCATTCTTGAAATCGATCATTCGCCTTACAACCGGCGCACAAATGGAATGGGATGCGGCAATTGAGGACGGAAAAGCCGCATCCCAATAGGAAGCCTGTCATTCCTATTTCCATATCTGTCATTTTATAGATATGCGCGAATTACCGGGTTCATGCCTCCCTTGCTTTTGAAAATCTCCAGAACGAGTAGGGCCTTCCACCAAAATCAAAAAGTGCCTTCCTATCCGAACGATAAGAAGACACTTTATATCTATGCAATCCATCCGAAGATACATTGCTTTTGCCCTCAACCTCCCATAGAAGTCTCAGGAAAAACGTATTCCTAAAATCCCGAATATGTAAAAGACCTGCTTCTCAATTAAGCATCCAGAGCGTTTCCAAAGAATTTGTCATGCACCGCAGCAACCGCTTTATCCGCATCCTTGCTGTCGATCAGGACGGAGATCTTGATTTCACTGGTAGAGATCATCTTGATGTTGATATTTGCCTCATAGAGGGCCTCAAACATCTCTGCGGCGATGCCCGGATGGGTCTCCATCCCCGCGCCAACCGCGGAAACTTTGGCAACATTTTCGTCATAGACCACGCTGGTGGCGCCGATCAGATCCACATAGGGGTTCAGCAGATCGATGGTCTCCTTGAGATTGTCATGGCTGACGGTGAAGCTGATGTCCTTCGTTCCGTTTCTGCCGATGGACTGCAAAATAATATCGACATTGATATTCTTAGCGGCCAACTTTGAGAAAATCTTAAAGGCAAGGCCCGGACGGTCCGGCACGCCAATGATCGACACACGTGCGACATCCTCGTCCTTTGCAATTCCGCTAATCATCATTTTTTCCACTTTGGTTGCCTCCTTCACAATGGTGCCCTTCGCCTTTGTCAGGCTGGAAAGTACCTCAAGCTCAATATTGTATTTCTTCGCCATCTCTACGGAACGATTGTTCAAAACCTGCGCGCCCAAAGAAGCAAGCTCCAGCATTTCGTCGTAAGAGATCACGCTCAACTTCCGCGCACCCTTCACTTTGCGCGGATCAGCCGTGAATACCCCTTCCACATCGGTGTAAATCTGGCAGAGGTCGGCATTCATGACCGCTGCAATCGCCACCGCACTGGTATCCGAACCGCCGCGTCCCAAGGTCGTCATATCGTCGTAGCGGTTGACCCCCTGGAATCCTGTCACGACCACGATATTTCTCTTGTCAATCTCCTTTTTAATGCGGTCCGGCGTCACGCGCTTAATCCGCGCCGTCCCATAGGCGGAGCTGGTATAAAAGCCGGCCTGCCATCCCAGCAGGGAAACCACCGGGAAGCCCAATTTCTCAATCGCCATCGCCAGCAGGGAAGCAGAGATCTGTTCGCCAGAGGTCAGCAGCATATCCATCTCACGCTTCGAGGCATTGGGATTGATTTCATTTGCTTTGGCAATCAGGTCGTCCGTAGTATCGCCTTGTGCAGAAACCACCACGACCACGTCATTGCCCTGCTTATATGTTTGGGTAACGATGTTGGCCACATTGAACAGGCGTTCGGCGTTTGCAACGGAAGTGCCGCCGAATTTTTGAACGATAAGGCTCATTGGTTTATCCTCCATCTCTCTATCAATAAAAGTACGTGAAGCGCCATCCCGTTCAGGATAACGTCTCAAAGCAAAAGCAAAGAGCTTCCTCGAGAGAAGCCGGAAAAAGGCACACGATTCTCCCGAACAAAGCTTTTATTCGATTGAAATTTGCGCCCCTTTGGAATCCGCATTCAAAATACGGATCTGCCAACCGGTGATCCCTTTTTCTTCCAGATGGCTGGCCGCATATTTGACAAAATTGTCCGTATCCGCCACATCAATCATGGAGATAATCGTGGGGCCGGCGCCGCTGACATAGGTGCCAAGGGAACCCAATTCATAGCTCAAGCGGAATACGCTGTCCAAATGGTCGATCAAGCCGGAACGATACGGCTGATGGATCTTATCCTGCACCGCTACACGCAAATTTTCCAATTTACCGGAGAACAAGGATGCCGTCATCAACGCGGAACGCGAAAGGTTATATACGGCGTCCGCACGGGCGTATGTCTCCGGAAGCACCGAACGGGCCTTCTCCGTTTTGAGTTCAAACGGCGGGATAAACAGGGCAAAGCGAATCTTTTCGGAGACTGGGACGCTCACGCTGTAGACGCGGCCCGCCTCAATGGCAGAAGCAACCAGACCTCCCTCAATGGCAGGGGTCGTGTTGTCCGGATGGCCTTCAATTTCCGCCGCCAGGTTGATCAACTCCGTTGTGCTGAGGGGACTTCCCAGCAGGCGGTTCGCTCCTAAAATACCTGCCACAATGCAGGCGGAGCTGCTCCCCAGGCCGCGCGCCATGGGGATGTCGTTTTGTTGAATCAATTTCAGGCCGGGAAGCTTGCGCCCACATTTCTCATAGACCTGCCTCGCCGCCCAAAAGATGAGGTTGTTCTCATCCGTGGGGATCTTTACGTCATCTTTGGAGGAAATATCCAGGGTATCGGACTCCTCCATCCAGACCTGATTGTACATCGTCAATGCGATCCCAAGGGAATCAAAGCCAGAGCCCAAGTTGGCGCTGGTTGCCGGAATCTGTATTCTTATCATGCTCTACGACTCTCCTATATTCTATATGTCATTTACAGTTCTCCGATGCGGATGGTATTCTCGATGGCCACGCCCAGCTCGGAAAGCTTCTTCAATTTCTCCACAATGGCACGCTCCGGCATGGTTTCCGTGACAAAGGCAATTTCGCCAGCAGGTGCATTCTTGCGCGTCAAATGGTTGATCTTCCCCAAGAGATGGTTGGCATTGCCAAGGGCAAGTGCCTCGTTGTCCGTATGTGCGCGCACGTACATGCTTACCTTGTCGTCGAGATAATCCTCCACATAATCCGGGCTTCCTTCTCCCCAGAAGAGGTACTTTCTCGCCTTAAAGTGTTTGACGCAATCGATCACGTCGGCCACAACTGCGCTGGCCGTAGGCAGCTTTCCAGCGCCCTTTCCGTAGAACACCACGTCGCCGGTGGAGTCCCCGCGTACCATGATACCGTTAAATACGTCGTCCACATTGGCAAGCTGGCTTTCGCGCGGAATGAACATCGGGCATACAATAATCTGAAGCTTTCCGCTCTCCATCTGCTTCACACGGCCAATCAACTTTACCACGCCGCCCCACTGCTCAGCATACTCGACATCGGCGAGCGAAATATTGGTAATGCCCTCCGTGTGGACTTGCTCCGGATACACATGGCGTCCGAACGCCAGAGAAGCCAAAATACAAATCTTCCGGCACGCATCGGCGCCCTCGACATCCGCAGCGGGATTGCGCTCCGCGTAGCCCAGCTTCTGCGCCAAAGCCAATGCATCCTGGAAATCCATTGAATCATGGATCATCTTGGTCAAAATGAAATTCGTCGTACCGTTCAAAATACCCGCGATTTCAATAACGTCGTTGGCTGCCAGGCACTGGCTGATCGGGCGGATGATCGGGATGCCGCCGCCCACACTGGCCTCAAAGAGGAAGTTCACGTTCTTTTCCTGCGCTACCTTCAAAAGCTCCGCGCCCTTCGTTGCCACCAGCTCCTTGTTGGACGTCACAACGCTCTTGCCGGCTTCCATGCAGCGCATCGAATATTCAAACGCCGGATGCAAGCCGCCCATCACTTCCACTACCACGCGGACTTCTGGATCGTTTATGATATCGTCAAACGATTTGGTGAATTTATCCGCAAAAGGGCTGTCCGGAAATTCCCGTAAATCCAGAATATATTTGATTCCAATCTCTTCTTTTGCACGCTTTGCAATGTGGTCCGTATGCGTCGTAAGGACCTCTACCACGCCGGAACCGACTACACCGTAGCCCATAACTGCTATCTGAACCATTTTTCACCAGCACTCCCTATTCTATATTCGTCACTCTCGCCCAACTTTACCAACTTGTAAATGGGCAAATTTTTACTGCTCTTTCCCCGACCGCCCTTCAAAAAGGCCACCGGCATTTGCTATCCTCAAGGGATGTTCTGCAAACATACAAAAACAGATTCCCCGCTCCAAGAGCACAGAAACATGTTTACAGTTTACCATTTTTTAAACGGACATTCAATATCAAAAAACACAACAATCTTTGCTTTAACAGGTTAATTTATAAAACTGTTGTCAAAAATGCAACGAAAAGAGGGGATGCGTTTCCGCATCCCCACATATTTTTCAAACATTCAATCATCCAACGGGCACAATCCCCGGCGGCAAAGTGTCGTCCCCGGGCGTCACCACAACATTATTGTCCGTATTCCCTTCCGGCTCCTGAGGTGGAACCTGAGACGGCTGCGAAGGAGTCTCCGGTACAGGTTCCGTTTCCTCCGGCACACTGGAATCCGTTGGTGGTTCTGTCACCTGCGAGGAAGTTGCGGGGTCCGTCGGCGTTGTTCCCTCCGGCGTCTCACCTTCGTCCCCGGCCGACGAGGTCTCATCCCCTTCAACAGGATGTTCCATATCACATCTTTCTGGCATTTCGTCTTTTTTGTACCAACCGGTCCCCGTTCTGGGACAGCTCCCCGTCGCCAGTTTGCCGCTCTGCTGGCAGAACGTCGCCGAAACAACATTTTCGTCATAGGTAAATTCCAGTGGCTCTTTATTCTCCAAGTACTGCGACATGATTCCCTGCCAAATGGAGATGGCATACTTGGTTTCCGTGTTGTTCATCGCTGTCGGCGTATCGCGATACCCCGTCCAGATGCCCGCAAGGGCATAGGGCGTACCGCCGATGAACCAGCTATCCTTCTGGTCGTTTGTCGTGCCGGTTTTACCAAACACTTCCCAACCGGAGATCGCCGCCCGGCGGCCGCTGCCCTGCGAACCGGTGATTACGCGGTTCAGCAAGTGATGCATAATCGACGATGTTGTGGAAGAAATCGCCTGTACAGGCTCCTTGTTCCGGTTGTCCAGAATCACGTTTCCATCATGGTCTTCTACATAATAGTACGTATACGGTTCTGTAAACTTTCCGCCGTTCGCAAAAATCTGGAACGCCGCCGTCATCTCACGCACGGTGACGCCTTCGCTCATTCCGCCTATGGCGATCGGCGCGATGTTGTTATCCGCTGGTTGTAGGCTCGTGAAATGGAGCTTATCCTTTAGGAACGTATACCCAACTTCTGGCGTAATCTCCTTACAGATACGCGCCGCCGGTGCGTTTCTGGAGTTCTCCAGCGCAAATTCCACCGTCATATTTCCTAAATACCGGTTGTCAAAGTTGTTGGGACCCGGCTTATCACCGTTCCAATTTTCCAATGGCGCATCTTCTACGATCGTTGAATAATTGATGGCCCCCAGTTCGATCGCGGGCGCATAAACGCCGATCGGCTTAATCGTGGAACCAGGCTGCCGCTGTGCATCGGTCGCCAGATTCAACGGACGGTTCCGCGTCTTTTCGCGCGCACCGACCACCGCCAGTACACGCCCATCGTAATCCATCGCAATATAACCTAGGTCGATCTCCTGGTTTTGCGGCAGGTTTTCCGTGTTGTTTACAAAGGATTCTGCAATGCTCTGCATTTCCTGATCCATTGCGCAGTAAATTTTCAAACCGTCGTGGTAAATCATGTCCTCCGCCTTCGCACTGGTGCAGCTGTACAGCTCCATCAGGTCCTCTTTGACATCCTCAAACATGGTCTCCACGTACCAGTTCCAGATCTCTGTGCTGCCACCGCCGCTCTCCTGCTTTTTGCCGACAAACGTCATGTGGCGGGACTTCTCCATCGCCTCGTCATACTCCGCCTTGGTGATCTTTCCCTGGTCATACATTTCCCCTAAAACGACCTGCTGGCGTTCCATGTTGTTTTCCGGGTGTACCAGGGGCGTATACCGCGACGGATTCTGGGTAATTCCAGCAATTGCAGCGCATTCTGCGATATCGCAATCCTGGATGTCCTTACCAAAATAGAGGTTCGCCGCCGCCTGTACCCCATTGGTGCCACTGCCAAAATTGACCACATTGAGGTATGCCTCCAGAATCTGTTCCCGGCTGTACTCTTTGTTCAGATTCAACGCGCGGAAGATTTCCTTCACTTTGCGGGTCAGGCTGACGTCCTTATCGCCTGTCACATTCTTAATGAGCTGTTGGGTAATGGTAGAGCCGCCGTAGCTGCTGCCCTCTGAAAAAAGCTGCGTCACAGCGCCCAGCGTGCGCCGCCAATCCACGCCATTGTGTTCCCAAAAGCGCTTGTCCTCGATGGCGACAATGGCATCCTTCATTGCCTGGGGGATCTGGCCGTAGTCTACCCAGACGCGGTTTTCATTGCTGTAGAGGCTCTGATACTCCACCGGGTTCCCGTTTTCATCGTAAACATAGATGAAGCTTGTGTAGTTGAGCTTGAGCTTATTGAGGTCATAGGCCATCGTTTCATCCTTCATACTCCAAATGAAGGAGACCAAAAACGCCCCCACGATGGTTCCTGTGATCATCAAAATTGCCAGCAGCGTAATCAACGCTTTTGCCAGAATTTTCCCGATCGACCGTGCGGTATCGGACGCGCTGTTGTCCTTCACGGGGCCGGTATTGCTGAACTTGCTGATGTCGGTTTTTCGCATATTGCGCCTCCTTTCACACTCTCCGGACATCCCGCGCACAATCAGAAAGTGCGGGGTCCTGTATATTTTACCGAATTTTCCAAATAATACCCATGAGGTGATGATCTGTGAAAAAACTGATGATCGTGCTGGCCTGTCTGGACGTCCTGGTTCTCGCCCTGCTGCTGATGGGCTATCCACAACGGTGGTTCCTTCCAGAAACGGCAGAAGAATCCAGCTCAAATATACTGTATTATACCCCTGAGACATTGTCAAGTCAAGAAAGCAGCGGTGCGTACGCCATGGCAAGCCATGTCACGGTGTATACTGTGCGCACATACGAAGGGCGCATCGGCATCTTCCTGAATGACAGCAAAGTCCCCTTTGAGGAATTGGATGTAGATGTCGGCCTTCTCCCCGAGGCCGACCAGGTTCTTTTGGAGGAAGGCATCCGCGTAACGGATCGGGAACACCTCAACCGCTTGATTGAGGACTACGAAAGTTAGCGCCAGATTTCAGCGGTCCCCCTTTCTCTTAACACACAAAAACGCCACACCTGCTGGCGTGGCGTTTTTCAAATGGGGAAGGTTTTATTTCATGTTTTCCTCATAACGCTGGATCATCGTCTTGACCATCTGGCCGCCGACAGAACCAGCCTCACGGGAAGTCAAATCGCCATTGTAACCCTGCTTCAGGTTCACACCGACCTCTGCAGCAGCTTCCATCTTAAACTTATCGAGAGCCGCACGAGCTTCCGGAACAACATTCTTATTATTCGATCTAGACATCATAAAACACTCCTTAAATTTTTGTTTTTGAATTTGTTTTGCGTTTGCCTTCCTATTTTGCGTACCATGCGTTGTTTTATGATTGTCAATTTTTGTAGGGTTTTTAAATGACGTATCCATAGGAGGAATCCACGCCCGCCATCAACAGCACCATACATACCGCAAGCATCTGGCGGGGACTGACTGCCGAATGGAGTTCCACTGTGATATCCCGCGGCTCTACCACGTCGCCGCTGACCGTTGTGATGCTTCGTTGCAGGCTAAGTGCCGCCGCGCCATAATCGAGGCTAGAGATAGAAAGCGTTTCTTTGGCGCACATCCCACAGGTCACAGCCGCCGCCCCTGCAGCACGCAATAATGCTGCCGCACGCTGGTTTTGTGGTTCAAATGCACAAAGGAATCCGTCCGGGATGGCAATTGGCATGTCCGAATCAAAACTGTTTTTTAAAAATAAAATCCCGCTGCTTCCTTCCACCTTTGGGATCCGCTCACAGTCGCAGACCAAAAAGCGTGCCTCATCCTCGCCAATCTTTCGGAGAAGTTCCGGATGAATATACCGCACTCCCCCATATCTTGTCAGGGCTGGCAAAAGTGCTTTCACAATGGACTGGTCGTTGCTTTTCCCACAGAGAAGAATATCGGTCATTCACTTGCACGCTCCAAACCGGCCGAAGCCGAACATTCTGAAACCGGGACGACACAAGTGCAGTATGTACCATTCCACTGGATATTATGTAAAAAGACGAACAAAATTATGGGTTCTCTTTCCAATGCCCTTTGGAGAGAAAGTCCTCCAGATAATCGTGCAGCTGCTGCGCCATCTCCCGGTCTAACTGGATGCTGAGAGGGCGCAAGTCCATTCCCATTTCCTGCCCAGCTGCATGAACCCACATGGAAAAATACGCATCGTTCGTGTTGATGTCCATCACCGTGCGGCTTTCCACACGGATCGGCCGGCTGCATTTGCGAATATGGGTAATCCGTGCCATCTTTTCTGCCTCCCATCCTTTCTATATAATATTGAAATATTGAAGCGCTAAAATAGCTCCGAGACGGTTACAAATGTATATCCCTCATCTTGAAGAATCTCCAATAGGCTTTCCAAAGCAGTGGGCGTATTAAGCGCGCTGCTCTGAAACCGCACGATGGAACCCGGACGAATCTGCTCCACGATCTGATTGCAGATCTGCTCGGGAGGAAGATTTTTCCAGTCCAAGGAATCGATGTCCCATTGGATGGAAAGCATCCCCTCCCCTTGTGCAGTGGAAAGGAGTTCCGGGCTATATGCCCCATAGGGTGCGCGAAAAAGCCCGGGCTTTTTCCCGGTGATCTGCTCCAAGACGCGATTGCACGCCTGCAAATCCGCTGCTTGCTCTTCCGGAGAAAGCTTCTGCATATTCGAATGGGCCATGGAATGGCTGCCCAGCTCGCAATCCGCCATGGCAATCTGAAGGACGGATTCGCGGTGCGTTTCCGCCCAGCGCCCCACGACAAAAAAGGTCGCTTTGGCCCGGTACTTCTTGAGAATGCGGAGCAATTCCCCGGTCTGTACGTCCGTCCACTCCACGTCAAAGGACAGGGCAACCTGCTTTTCCGCCGTATCCACACGGCAGACGGGTTCCTGTATCTTCCGTGCATCGGCCATGATGGGGGCGATCTGGTATATAGTCAAATAAAACACAACGAAGATCGCTAATACACCACATAATAAGGAAAGCAGCCGCTTGCGTGGAAACCAGAACAATACCATTTCCGTACATAGCCGGAGCGAACGCCTACCGTTGTGCCGGAGGAGCAGTTTGTCCTTTCTTCTGAAAGAAACGCTTCATGGCCTGTTCGGTACGCCGTACAAATATCTGCCTACCCTGCTCCTTCTTGGAGACCGGTTTCCCCGATCTTTCCTGCATAACCACGCCACCCTTCTTACCGCTGTCCATCCATGTGCAAAAGGGAAAAGTTCCATGCCTTACCATGCACATGTCTGCAAAATGGATATGCAAGGGCATTGTGGAATATGCGGCCGCTTTCTCGGGCTTCGCATAAACTGAGAAAGACCTCTCTTATTTTATCAAAAATGGAGGTGAAATGCGATGTCCGAGAAAGGAATTCAGTCCCTGCCCGCCGATGTAACCCGGCAGTTGCAGGTTCTCACCCGATCACAGTGGTTTATCATGGTCACCGTCTGTGCCATTCTGCTATCCTATTATTCGGTAAGCCTCATGAAACAAAAACTGGTGTGCACGGCGACGGATCCGGCTCTGTGCAAGTGCCTGCCGGAGACGCTCCCCATCCAGACCTTTTCCAGCATTCTGATCCTGCTTGCCCTTACCTTTTATGTGGGCCTCTCTGGGAAAACCGTTTGTCAAGCAAAGCAGCAGGGCAATCCCAAACAAATCCACACCTCATCTCTCAACCACACTGCCAATCTTTTGGTACTGATCGCGGGAATGATCCGCTTTGGGCTTTTGATCGCACAGGATCGCGCCGAGAGTTCTCTGTGGCGCAGGGATGATCCCGAAAATCCCGCACATACTAAACGGTGAGATTCCCCTGTATACAGGAGGATAAACAGGAAAGTAGGGATTCTGTCATGAGTAAAATTGTTGTAATCGGCGCCAATCACGCCGGAACCGCCGCGGTCAACACCATCTTGGATACAGCCCCTGACCAACATCAGGTGGTGGTTTTCGACGCCAATTCCAACATCAGTTTTTTGGGGTGCGGCATGGCGCTCTGGATCGGCGGCCAAATCTCCGGGCCGGAAGGGTTGTTCTATTCCTCACAAAAGCTTCTACAACAAAAAGGCGCTCTTGTGCACATGCTGACCACGGTGACAAAAATCGATTTTGACCGTAAGATTGTCTATGCGGAGGGTTACGACCACGCCCGCTATGAAGAACCATATGAAAAATTGATTTTGGCAACCGGTTCCCAACCAATCATCCCGGATATTCCCGGCAAAGACTTGGAAAACGTCCAATTGGTCAAACGGTACCAGGATGCGGACGAGGTCATCCAAAAACTCCACACCGATCAAATACAGAAGGTCGCCGTCATTGGGGCCGGATACATCGGTGTGGAGCTGGCGGAGGCATTTAAGCGCAATGGCAAAGAGGTTGTCTTGATCGACTGTGCGCCCACCTGCCTGTCCGGATACTATGACAGCGATTTCACAAACTTGATGTCCGAAGTGCTGGAAAAAAATGGCGTCCAGTTGGCCTTTGGCGAAAGCGTCACACGGATAGAAGGCACAAACCGTGTAGAAAAAATCCTAACAGATCAAAACGAATACGACGCGGACATGGCGGTGCTGGCCGTTGGATTCCGTCCCAATTCGAAGCTCGGCGGGGAGCGGCTGGAGCGTTTCCGCAACGGCGCATATCGGGTCAACCGGCAGCAGCGCACCAATTTGCCGGACGTCTACGCCATTGGCGACTGCGCGACCGTCTATGACAATTCAACCGGAGACGTGAATTACATCGCACTCGCCAGCAATGCGGTGCGCTCCGGCATCGTTGCCGCAGTAAACGCCTGCGGCGGTCAAATCGAGACGGAAGGCGTCCAGGGATCGAACGGAATCAGCATCTGGGGATTCAATATGGTTTCCACCGGCCTCTCCCTCGAAAAAGCGCGGCGGTATGGGTTGGATGTGTGCGCCGCCGATTTCGAGGACTACCAAAAGCCACGCTTTATGAACCATAATGAAAAGGTGAAGATCCGGATTGTTTACCGTCGGGATAACCGCGTGATCGTCGGCACGCAGATGGCCTCCCGCTATGACATTTCCATGGGGATTCACCTCTTCTCCCTGGCCATTCAGGAGAAGGTCACCATCGACCGCCTGAAGCTCCTGGATCTCTTCTTCCTGCCGCATTTTAACCAACCGTACAACTATATTACTATGGCTGCATTAAACGCAGAATAAACGGATAAAATCCGGATTCTTTCCTGAAATGAAGTGACCCCGAAAAGTTAGACAATATTTTTGAAGAAATTGCTCAAGCAACCGAAAGGGCTTGTTGTCTGTGAAG
>NZ_JADNJD010000021.1:0-34481 GCF_015554745.1 Anaeromassilibacillus sp. 1001302B_160321_C8
CTGGTGTATAGCGTTTGTTTGGTATTCCTTTCGGCATAATAATGCACCCCACTTGTTATTCAGTATATCATACTGTCTAACAAATGGGGTGCAGTTCACTTATTGGGGAACCACCCGCCTAAATTTTTTAACGAACAGGAAACGATAGGATTTAAAAGAGGTTATGGGCTTTTCTCATTTTAAAATACGAAAGAGCCGTTATATTGTTTTTACAAAATCAATACAAACTCACTTGTTCTGTGCTTGATATGTTTCTACGATCATATTCGCACATTTGTATACGTCGCCGCCGCCGAGGGTCAAGATCAAGTCGCCCTCCTGCGCCTTTGCCATCACATAGTCGCGTATCTCCTCAAACGTTGGGAACCACACACAGCCCGGGATCTTTTCCGCCAGATCTTTGGCGTAGATGTTGTAGGTGTTGACCTCCCGTACGGGAAGGATCTCGGAGAGAACCGCGTGGTCCGGGATGGACAGCGCCTTGGCAAAATCGTTCAACAGCATATAGGTGCGCGAGAAGGTGTGCGGCTGAAAGACCGCCCAGACCTCACGGAAGCCCATATGCATGGCAGCGTTCAAGGTAGCGGTCAGCTCGGTGGGGTGATGGGCAAAGTCATCGGCCACGGTCACGCCGTTGAAGGTGCCGAGGATCTCAAAGCGGCGGTGCACGCCGGTAAACTGGTGGAGGCTTTCTGCGATGGTCTGTGCGTCCACCCCCATGTAGTCCGCGACGGCAACCGCAGCGAGCGCGTTGTAGATGTTGTGTTTCCCTGGAATGCGCAAGCTGACCTCGCAGAGCGGGGCGCCGTCTTTCAACACGGTGAAGCGCTCACAAGCGCGCTTAGTGTCGGCAATATCCACCGCACGATACCGGTTTCCCTCGTCAAAGCCAAAGGTCAGAAGTTTTTCCGAAGGAATTCCTTCAACGGCCTTGCGGGTGTTGGCGTCGTCGCCGTTGATAATCAGCAGGCGGGAAGTCTGAAGGGCGAACTGGTGGAAGGAGCGGATGATATTCTCCAACGTCTTGAAGTAGTCGAGATGGTCGGCGTCGATGTTCAAAATAACGGACAGCGCCGGTTCCAAATGCAGGAAAGTGTCCACATATTCGCAGGCCTCGCAGACGATGGTCTCCGAACGGCCGACACGGCCGTTTCCGCCGATAAAGGGGAGCTTTCCGCCGATTACTGCGGACGGGTCGATGCCGGCGTTGACGAGAATCTGCGTGATAAGCGCTGTCGTAGTCGTCTTGCCGTGCGTGCCGGAGACCGCCACGGAGTTTGGATACCGGCGGGTCACCATGCCGAGCATGACGGAGCGCTCGACCGTCGGGACGCCCTTTTCGCGCGCGGCCACAAGCTCCGGGTTATCTTGCTTGACGGCAGCGGTGTAGACCACCAGCTCTGCATCGCCGATGTTTTCCGCGCGATGGCCCATTGAAACGGGGATTCCATAGGAGCGGATGCGCTGTAGGGTGTCGGATTCGCTGGTGTCGGAGCCGGTGAGCTGATAGCCCTTGTGGTGCAAAATCTCCGCGAGGGGGCACATGCCGGAACCTCCGATCCCCACAAAGTGAACTTTTTGAACCTTTGACAAAATATCGTTGCTGTCCATTCTATATGATCTCCTTAGCAGATGTTGAAAGAGGTAGTGCTTGATAAAAGCAGTGCGGTCTACCGTTGGCAGACTTAACTAATTTATTATATTGCAAAATCCCAAAAGAATAAACCGTTTCTTGAAAAATTGATCGGAAAAAATTCGCCGGGGCTTTGGAAGGGATTTTATCCAGGATAATCACACAGTGAAAAAATCCCCATACTATAGATTACAGCCATATTTCCCTGGAAAGGGCAACAGGAGGGCTGGTTTAGTCCATGCAGGAGGTTTGAAATATGATTGATTATAACAGTTTTGGCGTAGTCGGCGGCGACCGGCGGCAAATCGCTTTGGCTGAGTCCATCGCCTCGGATGGATATACCGTATATGCGTTCGGTTTTGACACCATAAATTTTCAGAAAGGCGTTATCAAGGCTGAATTGGACGAGATCGCTGCCAAATGTGAAAACATTATCCTGCCTTTGCCTGTGACGGCGGATGGAAAATACTTAAACACCCACTACAGTGAAAAAAAGACCCCGCTGGACGATACCTTTGCAGAGTACATGCGAAACAAGACGGTCTTCGGCGGCATGATGGGAAAGCTGTTCCTCACCAGTGAATTGTGGGACGGCATCGATACCTACGATTATTACACCCGTGAGGACTTTGCGGTCAAAAATACGGTTCCTACCGCGGAAGGCGCGCTAGAAATCGCCATGCGGGAATATGCGGGAACGATCAATGGAAGCAACTGCCTCGTGGCCGGGTATGGCCGCATCGGGAAGGTATTGGCCTGGATGCTGCGCGGCATTGGTGCAAAGGTCACCGTGAGCGCCCGCAGAACGAGTGACCTCGCGTGGGTCGAGCTGTTCGGTTACCAGGCGGTCAAGACGGACGATATCTGCGACCGGGACCAATACGATTTGATCTTTAATACAATCCCTGCGCTTGTCTTTAATCGGCGGATGCTCTCCAAAGCGCGGGAAGGGACGATCTTGATTGATTTGGCCAGCGCGCCCGGCGGAGTCGATTACGAAGCGGCGGAAAAACTTGGCATCCGTGTTATCAAGGCGTTGTCCCTGCCCGGGCGGGTTGCACCAAAGGCGGCTGGGGAGATCATCAAAAACACCATCTACAACATTATGGAGGAGTGAGGACTTTGAACGATTTGACGTTTGGCTATGCACTGTGCGGCTCGTTCTGTACATTTTCCAAATCCCTAAAACAAATGCGCGCTTTGGCAGAGCAGGGATACCAGCTTTTGCCGGTCATGTCCTATAACGCGGCAAAGACGGACACACGATTCGGCAAAGCATCCGATTTTTTACAGGAGCTGCGGGAGATTTCCGGCCGGGACGTGATCCAGACCATCGTAGGGGCGGAACCGATCGGCCCCAAAAAAATGGTGGACCTGATGATTGTAGCCCCGTGTACAGGGAATACGCTGGCGAAGCTCGCAAACGGCATTACGGATACGCCGGTCACAATGGCGGTCAAATCGAATTTGCGCATTGGCCGTCCGGTGCTATTGGCGCTCGCTACAAACGACGCGTTGGCGGCTTCCGCACAGAACATCGGAAAGCTTCTCAACACGAAGAACGTCTATTTTGTTCCCTTTGCACAGGACGATCCGGAGAAAAAACCGTACTCACTGGTGGCGGATTTTGAAAAGCTGCTTCCGGCGGCACTGGCGGCCTTAGAGGGGCGGCAGCTCCAACCAATTTTGGGTTAGAGCGGATAAAAAGATTGCCATAGCGCCCGTTCGTGTGCTATGATGGTACAGGAAAAGAGAGGAAGTGAAACGATGCGGTATTGTCCCAGGTGTCAGGTGTTGATCAAAGAAGGATATCGCTGTCCCGCCTGTAATAGCAACAAGTTGCGGGAACCCCAGGAGGGCGATCCGGTGATGTTGTTGACTGCTACGGAGGAAAAGTGCCGTAGAATCGGCGCAGCATTGGATGACAGCAAGATTCCGCACGAAGAGCGTGTCTGTGGTACGGAGGGAGTTGCGTCTGCCTATGCGGGGGACGGGGGAAAGTGCAACAAAAATGTGTATGTCCCGTATAACCGTATACAGGAGGCTGTCGACCTCATGCATAGCATCGGCGTAACCGGCCGGGAAGAGACAGATGGGGAATCGGATGAAGCTGCTGAAATGAGCCCGCGCAAACGGTTTATTGTGCGCGCGATTTCAGTGGTGCTTTTTATTTTGTTGATCTGGGCCGTAGTCACTGTGACAGATATAGCCGCGGGATGGGTGAAATCCCTGCTGTATCCCTGATAAACTGTGTTTGAAACCATGTTTTTGAAACCGGCGCCGGTAAAGTTTCTACGGCTGGCCGGCGCCCGGTTCCAAAGACGGCGGTCTGTATAAATTTTAGATGTGAAAAGAGGAATGGTGAAATGAGTCAGTATCATATTGATACCAATTGTATCCATGCGGGGTATACGCCCGGGGATGGGGAGCCGCGCGTGGTGCCAATTGTACAAAGCACAACGTATAAATATGACCATGCGGAGACGCTTGGCAAGCTGTTCGACCTGGAGCAGGATGGGTTCTTTTATACCCGCCTTGCGAATCCGACGCTCGATGCAGTGGAAAAGAAGATTGCGGCGCTCGAGGGCGGCGTTGGCGCGCTGCTGACTTCCTCCGGACAGGCGGCGTCTCTGATTTCTGTTTTGAATATCTGCCGCGCAGGTGGGCATGTCGTCTGCTCCAGCGCCATCTATGGCGGTACCTTCAACCTGTTCTATAAGACCATGCATGAGATGGGGATCGATTTTACCTTTGTTTCCCCGGAAAGCACCGAAGAAGAGCTGAATGCAGCCTTCCAGCCGAATACGCGCTGTGTCTTTGCAGAGACGCTCTCCAATCCGGCCTTGATTGTGACCGATCTGGAGCTGTTCGCAAAAGTAGCGCATGCCCATGGCTTGCCGCTGATTGTGGACAACACCTTTGCCACCCCGATCAATTGCCGCCCGTTTGAATTCGGCGCGGACATCGTTATCCACTCCACGACCAAATACATGGACGGCCATGCGGTCCAGGTCGGCGGCGCGATTGTGGACAGCGGCAAGTTTGACTGGAACAACGGCAAATTCCCGGAGTTTACGGAGCCGGACGAGTCCTATCACGGCGTTGTCTATTGCAAGCAGTTCGGCAATGCGGCTTATATTGCGAAGGCGCGCGCACACCTGATGCGCGACTTGGGCGCGCAGGCCAGCCCGCAGAACGCATTCCTGCTGAACCTTGGCCTTGAAACCCTCGCCCTGCGCATGGAGCGCCATTGCTCCAATGCGCTGAAGGTCGCTTCGTTCCTTGAGCAGGACGACCGCATCGCTTGGGTCAATTATCCGGGCCTCAAGAGCAGCAAATACTATGATCTGGCGCAGAAGTACATGCCGAACGGCACCTGCGGCGTCATTTCCTTTGGCATCAAGGGCGGCAGAGAAGCAGCCGCCAAGTTCATGGAGAGCTTGAAGCTCGCCTCCATTGTGGTCCATGTGGCCGATCTGCGCACCTGCGTGCTCCATCCGGCCAGTACCACCCACCGCCAGTTGACCGATGAGCAGCTGGTAGAAGGGGGCATCAGTGCGGATATGATCCGTATGTCCGTGGGCATTGAAAATCCAGAGGATATTCTCGACGACATCAAGCAGGCACTGGCACAGGTATAAATTTGGAATAAGCAAAGCCCCCGGATAAAATTCCGGGGGCTTTAATCGTTTTATAACGGCTTTTACCGTGCGTCCAAAAAGCGGGCAATTTCCCGAAACAGCCGTTCACGTTCCGGCCCGAGCGTACACACATGGGGGCTGTCCGGCAGCGTCAGCAGCCGCTTCTTGGAAGAGGCTGTACGGTTCATGATGATTTCAGCGCTTTCCGGGGCCACCGTCTCGTCCTTCCCTGCGCGGACCACCAGAAGCGGGCACCGGACGGTTTTTAATCCGTGAAGGGTGTGTGCGATCAATGCGTTGAGCTCCGCAACGCTTCGGACGGGAGTGCGGTCGTAGCAAGCGTTGTATTCCGCCAGGAATTCCCCATAGGAGGGATGGTGGGAATCCGTATGATACCGCATCACCGGCCAGATCAGACTCGCAAAACGGCTGGCGCGGTTGCGCACGCGCAACGCAGCGCAAATCGGTACCGCGCGATAGACGGGGCGCGTCTGTGCCAGAAGAAGCGCAAGCGTTCCTCCCATCGAAAGACCAACCACACTGACGCGCTCGCATTCCTGCGACAGCTGGTCGAATCCCTCCTGGGCGGTGCCAATCCATTCGGACCACCGGCGGCGCTCCATGTCGTCCACCGTTGTCCCGTGGCCGGGCAATAAGATCCCCTTGACCCGGTAGCCACGCCGGGCCAAAGCCTCCCCCAACGGCAGCATGGTGCCTGGGGTGGCGGTAAAGCCGTGGACCAACAGGATGCCGTGGCGGGGATTCCCCGCGAAGTCAAACGGACGGCAGAGCGGATTTTGCGAGAGATCCATCATGGTTCCGAGCCTTCTTTCTTTTTGCTATGGATTGGAGGGGCGGACAGCCGCCGGAAACCGGAGCGCAGAAATGCGGGCTTGACCTCCGAAAGCAGCATCGCCCCAAAAATCAAGGCAAAGCCCGCGAGAATACGCCCGGAGAGCTCTTCGTGCAGAAAGAGGATTCCGCAGATGCAGCCGAATACGGACTCCAGCGACATAATCAGCGACGCGTTTGAAGCGGGGACGTATTTTTGGCAAACCGTCTGCAAGAGCAGGGCGATCATGGTGCTAAATACGCCGAGATAGAGAATATAGGTAAGTGTATCGGGTGCAAGATGCGTCGGTATAGGTTCGGTCAGCAGCGAGGTGACCGCCGCAAAGATGGTGGCGAAGCCAAACTGCGTGACAGAAAGCAGAATAGGGTCCTGTTTTTGGGTTAAAATAGCGGTGGCGACGATCTGTGCCGTAAATCCTACCCCGCCCAAAAGGGAAAAGGCGTCCCCTTGATTGATGGAAAAATCCGCATTTAGGGAGAGAAGCCCAATGCCGATGATGCAAAGAAAGGCTGCCGAGACATTGTAGAGATCCGGGCGCTGTTTTTGGATGATCCAATATAGAAACGGGACTAAAACGACATAGATTGCCGTCAAAAAGGCATTTTTCCCCGCTGTAGTGTATTTTGCTCCCAGTGTTTGTAGATAAAAGGCGAGAAAATACAAAAATCCGGCGAGCGCCCCTGCTTTGATACAGCTCTTATCAATCCGCTTGAGCCGGGGGAAAAAGACAATGCACATCAGAATCGTTGCGATTGCGAAGCGAAGCGCGACAATAGCGGCAGGTTCCAGGCTGCCAGTCGCGCTTTTGACAACGACAAAGCCGCTCCCCCAAATGATCGTGACAATCAGAAGGCCCAATTCCGCCAGCCGCAGTTGTTTTTTCGTATACAAACATATCCCTTCCATTTCCCTCGTTCTTCATTCGGGCAAATTGCCCGAAAAAATACGGGATGCTGCTTTTTCCGCCCCACAACACCCCGCAGTTCTTTGCGTAAATTATACCATCCTGTCCAAGGAATGGCAAGGAGGGGGCAGACGCGCGGACGGTGTATAAATAGCCGCGTTTTTTGCATGTTCATAGATTTTTCCTTTTCTTAGCAGGCAGGGTGTGCTATAATAACTTCACGCCCTAACGGAAGGCAGGCGTTTATTGGCCAGCCAGTCCCAAGTTTCCTGGGCGTTCGATATTGAAACCATGCAGCAGCCGTTTCGCCGTGGGAATGTTTGCGGCGCTTTGTCCCGCGATGCGGCTTCCGGTTTCTGTTTGCATACTGATTTTAATTTGGAGATGATGGAATGATCGGAATTGAACAGCGTGCGATCTGTGACGGTGTCAATTTTAGAAGTATTCGCGATATGAAATTCAAAACGATGCGCATTTCAGCCCATCTGATCGTGCCGATGAGCCGTCAGACCGCGGCAGAAAATGCGCTTTTGCCGTTTTTGCTCAGCCGGGCCAGCCGGGAATATCCCGACTTTACGAAGCTGGGGCAGCGGCTTGCCGAGCTCTACGGCGCATCCCTCAATGCAGATGTCCAGAAGCTCGGCGATTTGCAGGTGCTTTCCCTTTCCGCTTCCGGCATTGCGGACCGCTATGCGCTGGAGGGTGAGGCCATTTCTGGGGAACTGGCAAAGCTGCTGTGCAGCATTCTCTTTGACCCGCCCCTGGTGGACGGCCTTTTCCCGGAGGACGGCTTTGAGCAGGAAAAGCGCCAGACGATGGAACTGATCGATTCGGAATACAGCGATAAGCGCACCTATGCACGCCAGCGCTGTGAAGCGATCATGTGTGCGGATGAACCGTATGGCGTCAACCGCTACGGCGGCAAGGAGGACATCGCTCGGGTGGAGCGCCCCGCTCTGACCGCGGCGTGGAAGCGCCTTCTGGATACCGCAAAGATCGAATTGATGGTGCTGGGCGACTGCGACCCCGCGCCGGTTTACGAAGGGTTCCGCGCTGCGTTTGAGACGCTCGGCAGCCGTAAGACGGCCGACTGCACGACAAAGGTGGTGCGCTCGGCAGAAAAGATCAACACGGTGACCGAAAAAATGGATGTGGCGCAGGGCAAGCTGGTGATGGGCTTCCGGACCGGCACCGCAACCCCCGACGAAGAGGTCCCGGCCACGCGCCTGATGGCGGCCCTGTTTGGCGGTACGCCGAATTCGAAGCTGTTCCTAAATGTGCGTGAAAAACTGAGCCTGTGCTATTATTGCAGCGCGTCCTACAACAGCATGAAGGGGATTATGCTGGTGCAAAGCGGCGTGGAAGTAAAGAATATGGAGCGCGCGAAGGAAGAGATCCTGCGCCAGCTCGATGAGGTAAAGCAGGGGAATTTTGACGAGAGCGAAGTGGAAGCGGCAAAGATGAGCCTTTGCAACAGCTACCGGACGCTTTCGGACTCCTTGGGCGGACTGGAAAACTGGTATCTTTCCCAGACCTTTGCCAGCCATTCGCAGCAGCCGGAGGAAGCTGCCGCACAGATCAACGCCGTTACGCGGCAGGAAATCATCGACGCGGCCAACCGGGTGACTTTGGACACCGTATACTGCTTGGTGGGAAATGGGGAGGATGCGCAATGAATGTGATTCGAGAAGTAAAGAGCGACCGTGTGGGGGACCGGTACTATGAGGTAAAGCACCCCTCCGGCCTTCGTATTTTTGTCTATCCAAAGGAGCAGAACAATTCCACCTATGCGGTTTTTGGAACCCGCTACGGCTCGGTGGACACCACCTTCAAGCGCTCCGACGAGGCGGAAGCCTGCACGGTACCGGCGGGCATCGCCCACTATTTGGAGCACAAGCTCTTTGAGAGCGAGGATGGAGATGCATTTGCACGGTACGCCAAGACCGGTGCGAACGCCAATGCATATACCTCGTTTGATGTGACCTGCTATCTCTTCTCCTGCACGGAGAATGTTTACGAGTCGCTGGAGATTCTGCTGGACTTTGTGCAGTCCCCCTATTTCACCGAGCAGACGGTGCAAAAGGAACAGGGCATCATCGGCCAGGAGATCCGCATGTACGACGACGACCCGCAGTGGCGTGTGATGTTCAACCTGTTGGAGGCGCTGTATCACAAGCACCCGGTCAAGGTGGATATCGCGGGTACGGTGGAGAGCATTGCCCAGATCACGCCGGAGCTGCTCTACCGCTGCTATCATACCTTCTACAATTTGAATAATATGGTGCTCTGCGTTGCCGGCAACGTGGAGTTGAACAAAGTGCTGGATCTCTGCGACCGGATGCTCAAGCCCTCTGCGCCGGTGGAGATCGAGCGCATCTTTGAGGAGGAGCCGCGCGAGGTTGTCAAGCCGCGTGTGGAACAGAAGCTGTCGGTTGTGACGCCGCTGTTTGAGCTCGGCTTCAAGGAGAAAGCCGTGAGCCGGCGTACGACCAAGGAACTCGCGGAGACCGAAATTTTGTTGGAGCTGATGGCCTCCGACGCGTCACCGCTGTTCCGCCGCCTGTTGGATGCGGGATTGGTCAACGAATCCTCGTTTGGATACGAGTATTTTGAAGGGCCGGGCTACGCCTCGATCATCTTCTCCGGGGAGTCCAAGGACCCGGACCGCGTTGCGGAGGAGATTCGCGCAGAGGCAGACCGCCTGCGCCGGGAAGGGATCGATCAGGAAGCGTTCCAGCGCGCGAAGAAAGCGCTCTATGGCCGGAACATCGCCGCGCTGAACAGTGTGGACAATATTGCCAATTCGATGGCGTCCTTCGCCTTTGCCGGCCGGGAGCTTTATACCTATATCGACGACCTAGCGAATGCAACACTGGAATCTGTTCAGAAACGTTTGGAAGAGCAGCTTGACCCGGCTTACTCGGCCTTGTCGGTTGTGTATCCGGTCGAGTAACCCGTTTATCAAGGCAGAATAGAATAAACCGCCAGGCTTCCCGCGCGGAGCTTGGCGGCTTTCCTGATTTTTTTACCGCGCGCGGGGAAGGTGGGCTTGAAATGTATACGGTACAATTTCCAAAACTCGGCTGGGAATTCCATGTGGACCCAACCGCTTTCTACATCGGGGATACTCCAATCGCATGGTACGGCATCATCATCGCCGTCGGATTTATGTTGGCGTTCCTCTATGCCATGTTCAGCTGTAAAAAGATGAACATCAACAGCGATAAGTTGGTCAACTGCGTGTTGGTCGGCATGGTCACCGGCATCATCGGGGCACGGCTGTACTATGTGTTGTTCTATCCAGGTGATCTCTATATCCGCGATCCCATGCAGATTTTTAATATCCGCGAGGGTGGGCTTGCCATCTATGGAGGCATCATCGGTGGATTGCTGGGCGGTGTGATCACCGCGAAGATTTGCAAGTTAAGGGTTCCGGTGGTATTGGATGTTGCAGTATTGGGCTTTTTGATTGGACAGGGCATCGGCCGCTGGGGAAATTTTGTCAATCAGGAGGCGTTCGGCAGTCAGACCGATCTGCCCTGGGGAATGGTCAGCGAGGGAACCCAGGCGGTGGTAAACGGCCCGGTACATCCCTGCTTCTTCTATGAGTCGGTATGGTGTTTGTTGGGATTTGTCCTGCTACATATCTTCTGCAGGAAATTCAGAAGATACGACGGACAGGTCTTTCTTCTCTATTTGGTCTGGTATGGCTTCGGCCGGTTCTTCATCGAAGGATTGCGCACGGACAGCCTACTGACCCCATTCTTCGATCTGCGCGTCTCCCAGCTGGTGGCAGCTGCCACGGTTTTGGCCGGCGTTGTCCTGCTGATTGTATTCCGAAACCGCACGAGCCTTTCCGGATGTGGTTCCGCCAAGGTCATGGCGATGAATGCCCTCAAGGAATCGGTGCCGGAGGAATTGGTGGAAACGGAGGGGGATTCCGTGGAGACAGCTGTGGATGGGGAATCTGTGGAGTTGGAATCTGCGGGAGAAGAAGCAGACGCAGATGCTTTGACACAGACAGAATCCTTACAGGAACCGCAGGGAGAAACAGAACCGGCCAGCCCGGAGGATGAGAACCCGACGGAGCCGGAAGAAAAAGAGCCGGTAGTAGCTGGACAGGAAGAGCGTTCGGAAACTCCCGTGCCGGATGAACCGGCGGAGGGTTCCCGGGAAGAAGGATCGGACGATCTAGACAATGGACATCAGGAAGATTAAAATTGGTATAGGAGGAATTGGAAATGGCAAAGTTGATTGATGGGAAGGCAGTTTCCGCGAGTGTGCGCGCACAGGTGGCAGAGGAAGTCGAGCAGCTCAAGCAGCAGGGCGTGACGCCCGGCCTGGCGGTGGTTATCGTCGGCGATGATCCGGCATCCCGCACCTATGTAAACAATAAGAAAAAGGCCTGCGCACAGACGGGCATCTATTCGGAAGAGTATGCCCTGCCTGCCACGACCACGCAGGAAGAACTGATGGAGCTCATTGAGAAGTTGAACAACAAGAAGGACATCAACGGCATTTTGGTGCAGTCCCCGCTGCCGAACGGCTTGGACGAAGAAGCTGTGGTGGAGGCCATCGTGCCGGAAAAGGATGTGGACGCATTCCATCCTTCCAACGTGGGCCGCATCATGATCGGCAATTTCCATTTTCTGCCCTGCACGCCGGCGGGCATCATCGAACTGCTCCGTTCGCAGGATATTGAGATCCAGGGCAAGGAATGCGTCGTAATCGGCCGGAGCAACATTGTCGGCAAACCGATGGCCATGCTCCTGCTACATAACAACGGGACCGTGACGATCTGCCACAGCAAGACGAAAAACCTCAAGGAAATCTGCAAGCGTGCGGATATCCTAGTCGCTGCGGTGGGCAAACCGAAATTCGTCACGGCAGACATGGTCAAGCCCGGCGCGGTTGTGATCGATGTGGGAATGGACCGCGATGAGAACGGTAAGCTCTGCGGCGATGTGGACTTTGCCGAGGTGGAGAAGATCGCTGGATATATCACGCCGGTTCCGGGCGGCGTGGGACCCATGACGATCGCCATGCTCCTGCGCAACACCCTGACGGCGGCCCGGCTGCAAAACGGGCTTTCGATGTAAAACGGCCCACAGTGCAATACTGGGGGCTTTCGGATGGAGAACCTTATCAATCAGATCAATCAACCGGACGATTTGCAGAATCTCTCGGAGAAGGAGTTGGAGATGCTCTGCTCGGAGATCCGGGAGAAGATTATTCAAACGGTCGCCCACAACGGCGGCCATTTGGCCTCCAATCTGGGCGTGGTGGAATTGACCGTTGCCTTGCACCGGGTGTTCCATGCGCCGCAGGACAAGATTGTCTGGGATGTGGGCCATCAGGCCTACACCCATAAGATCCTCACAGGCCGGCGGGAGCAGATCGACACCATCCGCACGCGCGGCGGCCTCTGCGGGTATCCCAACCGGGCGGAAAGCCCGTATGACCCGTTCAATGCAGGGCACGCCAGCACCGCCATTTCTGCTGCTTACGGGATGGCGGTTGCGAAGAAGGTCCGTCACGAGCCGGGGCATGTGATCGCGGTCATCGGGGACGGTTCTTTGACGGGCGGCATGGCTTATGAAGGATTGAACAATGCGGGGCGTTTCCCAAAGAATTTTATTGTGATCTTAAACGACAATAAGATGTCGATCTCCCGCAGCGTGGGGGCGATGGCGCGCTACTTGGCGCAGATTCGCACCAAACCGGGCTATCTGCGCGCCAAGGGGAATCTGGAATCCGCGCTCGATAAGCTGCCGGGGGTAGGCCCCTCCTTGCATCGCGCTATTTCCGGCGCAAAGACGGCGGTCAAACATCTGCTGTACAACAATACCCTGTTCGAAGATATGGGTTTTGTCTACTACGGTCCCTTTGACGGTCATAACCTTCCGCAGCTATTGGAGGTCTTGGAAAATGCCAAGCACATTGAGCACCCCATTTTGCTGCATGTTATTACGGCAAAGGGCAAGGGGTATTCCTTTGCGGAGGAGAACCCCGGCGTATTTCACGGGATTTCCAAGTTTGATGTGAACACAGGCAAGAAGCTCTCCAACAGCGAGGACTTTTCCAGCCAGTTTGGGCAGTACCTCTGCGAGGCAGCTGCAAATGACCGGAGCATCTGTGCGATTACGGCAGCGATGCAGATGGGGACGGGCCTGACCGAGTTTGCCAAACGGTTCCCAGACCGCTTTTTCGATACGGGCATTGCGGAGGAACACGCTGTGACGTTTGCGGGCGGGCTGGCGGCCGGTGGAATGCGGCCGGTGTGTGCGATTTATTCGACGTTCCTTCAGCGCGGCTATGATCAGATCATCCACGACGCGGCGCTGCAAAACGTAAAGGTCACCTTTGCCATCGACCGCGCTGGCGTGGTGGGGGAGGACGGCGAGACGCACCAGGGCATTTTTGATGCGGCCTTTTTGAATACCATCCCCAATTGCACGGTGTTTTCGCCCGCGTATTACGACGAGCTGCGGAAAGACCTTCAAACGGCGCTGTACGATTGCGAAGGGGTGGCTGCGGTCCGTTACCCGCGGGGAGGGCAGCTTTTCCGCCCGTACGATTATCAACCGAGTGGGAAGGCGTTTGACCTCTATGGGGACGAAGGCGCCGGTACCGTGCTGGTAACGTATGGCCGTCTGTTTTCGTTCGCATGCGAGGCGTTTTCCCGTTGGAAAAAGCAGGGGATTTCTGTGCATATTGTCAAGCTCAACCGTATCAAGCCGGTATCAGCCGGGGCGGTCGAGGCCGCCAAGGGCGCCAAGCATGTCTTTTTCTTTGAAGAGGGCATCGAGCAGGGCGGCGTGGGTGAGCACTTTGAACATCTGCTGCATGAAGCTGGATTCCACGGCGCCTATGTACTGCGCGCCATCCAAGGGTTTGTGCGGCACGCGACCATGCAGGAATCCCTGCATGATTTGGGATTGGACGCCGACGGGATATACCGCACGGTGACGGATACCCTACAGAATTGGAAATAGAATCAAAAATCATACTATATACCCTGAAAACAGAGATACAAATAGAGATATTAGGAGTAAAAAAGTGGCGGAGAAAAAAAGGCTGGATTGCCTGCTCTTTGAGCAGGGGCTTGCGCAGAGCCGTGAAAAAGCGCGCGCTATGATTATGGCGGGCAACGTCTATGTGGACAATCAAAAATCTGATAAACCCGGCACCATGCTGCCGCTTACGGCGAAGATTGAAGTGCGCGGGGCGGCGCTCCCCTATGTCAGCAGGGGTGGGCTGAAGCTGGAAAAGGCGATGGAGCAGTTTCCCATTTCCCTGGAAAACAAGGTTTGCATGGACATCGGTGCATCCACGGGCGGTTTTACGGACTGTATGCTGCAAAACGGCGCGCGAAAGGTGTATGCCATCGACGTCGGCTACGGGCAGTTGGCCTGGAGACTGCGCACCGATGCACGTGTGGTGAATTTGGAGCGCACCAATGTGCGCTATTTGACGGACGAACAGGTCCCGGAGCCGGTGGATTTTTTCAGTGTGGACGTTTCCTTCATCTCCCTATGCCTGGTGTTGCCTGTGGCACGGAAATTCTTGGCGGATGGCGGGCAGGCGGTATGCCTGATCAAACCCCAGTTCGAGGCCGGGCGCGGCAAGGTGGGGAAGAAGGGCGTGGTGCGCGAGCCTTCTATCCATGTGGAAGTGGTGGAAAAGATCGTACATTTTGTCCTGGAAAACGGCTTTTCGGTGGAAGGTTTGACCTTCTCTCCGGTGAAAGGGCCGGAGGGGAATATCGAATACCTGGCGTTCCTCTCCAAATCCGAGCAGACCCACAGCGTCCCTCTGGATATTCCGGCGCTGGTGGAGGAGTCGCACAGGGTGTTAAATGGTGGTGAGTCGCATTGAATGTCTTTGTTATGCCAAACCTAACCAAGAGAAATGCTCTGTTTCATACGGAACGCATCGTCGGCCAACTGCACCGCTTTGGGATGGAAGTTTCGATGGATTGCCGGTATCGGATGGACTTTCCGGAGAGCGGCGTCCAGTTTTGTGAAGATTTTTATCAGGGGCTGGCGGCCTGTGACATTGTTGTGGCGGTCGGCGGCGACGGGACCATCATCCATGCGGCCAAACATGCGGCGATGGCCGGGAAGCCTGTGTTGGGCATCAACGTGGGCCGCCTGGGATTTGTGGCGGGCTTGGAAGCGGATGAGCTGGAAAAGCTGGAAGGGCTTGTCACCGGAAAGTATGCCGTTGAGAACCGGATGCTTTTGCAGGTGGATACTGTGTTAGACGGTGCGCATCAGACGTATTACGCATTGAACGACGCGGTGATCTCCCGCGGGTCGCTCTCCCGAATCCTCGATTTTAAGGTGCTATTCAACAGTGCAAATATGTGCGGCTACCGGGCGGATGGCCTGATTTTTTCCACGCCGACCGGGTCCACCGCCTACTCGCTTTCCGCAGGTGGGCCCGTGATCGACCCAAGCATGGAGTGTATTTTGCTGACGCCGATCTGTCCGCATTCCCTGTTTGCCAGGACCGTTGTCTTTGGCGGCGATGCCGTTTTAGAGGCCCATGCGGTGCGGGATGAGGACAGCGAGGTCTTTTTGACCGTCGACGGGGAGCGCGCGCTTCCGGTGCCGGACCAATGCGCCATCTATATCCGGCGTTCAGGGTATCGGGCGCAGATTATCAAGCTCAAACAGAACAATTTCTATGAAGTACTCAATCAAAAATTAGCGGAGAGGAGATCCTGAAATGAAAACGAGGCGGCATGCCAAAATCTTGGAGCTTATCAATGAACACAGCGTCGACACGCAGGAGGAACTGCTGCGGCTCCTTCGGGAGGATGGATTTGATGTGACGCAGGCGACCGTTTCCCGCGACATCAAGGAACTTCGGCTGGTGAAAACCCTCTCCAACGATGGCAAATACCGCTATTCGACCGGCAAGGAAACGGGAAAGGACCTGTCTTCTAAGTTCTTTTCGCTGTTGGCGGATTCTTCCATCTCCATTGACTGCGCGCGCAACATCGTCGTCATCAAGGCGTTGACCGGAATGGCACAGGCGATTTGCGCCGCTATGGACGGCCTTCATTGGGAATCCGTGGTGGGGACTCTTGCGGGGGACGACACGATCTTTGTCGTGACGCGGGACGATGAATCCGCGGAACGCTTGGTGGCGGAACTGAAAAGGATTGTCGGGTGATGAGCGATGTTGACCCAGCTTTATATTGAAAATATCGCGGTGATTGAGCGGGCATCCATCGACTTTCAAGGAGGCTTTAACGTCCTTACGGGTGAAACAGGCGCAGGAAAGTCGATTTTGATTGATTCGCTGCACGCCGTGTTGGGGGAGCGCACTTCGCGGGATCTGATCCGCACAGGGGCGCGCTCTGCCTTTGTCAGCGCAACATTCTCCGATGTGGAGGAAAACGTTCTGGAAGCCATCCGGGAGCTTGGATATGCAGCGGAGGAGGACGGGACGCTTCTGTTGCAGCGTGAAATCAGCGCAGAGGGGAAATCCTCCTGCCGCATCAACAGCCGGCCGGCGACCGTTTCGGTTCTGCGTGAGATCGGCGCACAGCTGATCAATATCCATGGCCAACATGAGAGCTATGGGCTGCTGTCCCCGGAGTCCCATATGGGCTATCTGGACCGGATGGGCGTTCCCCAAGCGCTCCTGCAGGCGTATCAAGAGGCGTATCGCCGCATGAACCGCGTAAAAAAGGAGCTGGAAGGCTTCCAGATGGATGAAGCCCAGAAAGCGCGGCAGATCGACTTGCTGACCTATCAAATCGGCGAATTGGAGGCGGCCCAGCTGCGGCCGGGAGAGCAGGAAGAGCTGACCGAACGGCGCGACCTCTATCGGAACAGCGAAAAGATCGCCGGTGCGTTGCAGGCGGCGAAGTTGGCGCTGGATGGAGAGGACGAGGCGGAAGGGGCGCTCTCGGCGGTGACCGACGCAGCGGATGCCCTGGCCGATGCAGGGCGGTATCTGCCCGCGGCAGCCTCCCTGGAGGAACGGCTGCGCAGTGTGCAATATGAGCTGGAGGACTGTAACACGGAAATCGGGAGCCTGGCCGACGGCTTGGAGTACGATCCGGAGGAATTGGAGCAGATCGAAGGCCGGTTGGATCAGTTGTACCGGCTCGGCTTGAAATACGGCGGCAGCGTGGAGGAGATGCTCGCCTTTTTGGAAGATTGCAAAAAGCAGCTCTCCGATATCGAACTTTCCGATGCGCATATCGCGCGTTTGACGAAAGAACATCAGGAAGCCGAGACCGAAGCTTGGCGCTGTGCAAAAGCGCTTTCCGCCAAGCGGCAAGAGGTCGCCGCTCTGTTTGCAAAGCGCGTGCAGGAAGAGTTGACCTTCCTGGACATGCCGAACGTGACGTTTCTGGTACAGCGCGAGGAAGGGGCACTTAGTCCCTCCGGATGCGATCGGGTACAGTTTTTGATCTCCACCAACCCGGGCGAACCGGCTAAGCCATTGGCGAAGATCGCTTCGGGCGGCGAGCTTTCCCGGATCATGCTGGCGATCAAGACCGTATTGGCGGGTACGGATCACATCGGAACGCTGATCTTTGACGAAATTGACACCGGGATCAGCGGCAGTGCAGCACAAAAGGTAGGGCTCAAGCTGCGGGAGGTATCGCGCACCCGGCAGGTGATTTGTGTCACGCATTTGGCGCAGATCGCTTCCCTGGCGGACGCCCATTTCCAGATTAAAAAGCATGTGGAGCACGACCGTACCTACACCAACGTGACGGCGCTCGATCATGAGGGGCGCAAGCGGGAGTTGGCACGGATTATGGGCGGCACCGAGATCACCGAGCTTTTGCTGCAAAATGCGGAAGAAATGCTGCAAATGGCGAAGAAAACGCCTTGACAGTTTGAAACCCGTTGGATATAATGAGAGCAATGGCATCGAAGGGAAGAAGTACGCGGAATGCGGCTGGCAAAGAGAGCCCGCGGTTGGTGGAAGCGGGAGCAGCGGTCTGCGGAAATACATCCTGGAGCCGCCGGGTGGAACGCCAGATGGTCAGTAGATCCGGCCGGGGTGGCGCACGTTAACGCGCACGGGTATGGTTGTACCCATGAGGCCGCATTCGTGAGGGTGCGGTAAACTGAGGTGGTACCGCGGAATTTCTCCGCCCTCTGCAAAAATCGCAGGGGGCGTTTTCTTTTGCCCCCAATACAGAAATGGAGGAAAACAAATGGGCGTTTACGACGAACTGAAAGCGCGCGGTTTAATCGCGCAGACGACCAACGAGGAAAAGATCCGGGATCTGTTGAACAACGACAAGATCACCTTCTACATCGGCTTTGACCCGACAGCGGACAGTCTGCATGTGGGCCACTTTGTCCAGATCATGGTGATGTCCTGGATGCAGAAGGCCGGGCATGTGCCGATCGCCCTGTTCGGCGGCGGCACGGGCATGATCGGCGACCCGTCCGGAAAGACCGACATGCGCAAGATGCTCACCAAGGAGACCATCGACCACAACATCGCCTGTTTCCAGAAGCAGATGTCCCGCCTGATCGACTTTTCCGAGGGGAAAGCGATTATGGCGAACAACGGCGATTGGCTGCTTAACCTGAATTACATTGACTTCTTGCGCGAGGTGGGCGTGCATTTCTCCGTCAACCGGATGCTGGCGGCAGAGTGCTACAAGCAGCGTTTGGAGCGCGGCCTCTCCTTCTTCGAGCTGAATTACATGCTGATGCAGAGCTACGATTTTCTCGAGCTCAACCATCGCCACAACTGCGTGATGGAGCTGGGCGGTGACGACCAGTGGAGCAACATCATCGGCGGCGTGGAGCTGCTCCGCCGCAAAGAGGCCAAAGAGGTCTACGGCATGACCTTCACCTTGCTCACGACCAGCGAGGGCAAAAAGATGGGCAAGACCGAAAAGGGCGCCGTCTGGCTCGACCCGGAAAAGACCTCGCCGTTTGAATTCTACCAGTACTGGCGCAATGTGGACGACGCAGATGTCATCCGTTGCCTGAAGATTTTGACCTTCCTGCCGCTGGAAGAGATCAACGAGCTGGAAAAGCTCGAAGGCGGCGAGCTCAACAAGGCAAAAGAGATCCTCGCCTATGAGGTCACTAAGTTGATCCACGGCGAAGAAGAGGCGAAGAAGGCCCAGGAGGGTGCGCGCGCCTTGTTCGGCAAGGGCGCAAATACCGACAATATGCCTTCTACTGCGATCACCGAGGCGGACTTCACCGACGGGGAAATCGGCGTGCTTGACCTGATGGTTAAGACAAAGCTTGCTCCGTCCCGCGCGGAAGGCCGCAGATTGATTGAGCAGGGCGGCGTTGCGGTAGACGATGTGAAGGTACCGTCGATTTCTGCGAAACTTTCCCTGGAGAAGGACTTCGAAAAGAAGTATGTGATTATTAAAAAGGGTAAGAAAGTGTTCCACAAAGTAACACTGGAATAACCAAGACCAATGAATAAATATCCCCCGGCTCCGCCGCCGGGGGATATTTATTGTAGTTTGCAGAAAAAGTCAAAGGACAGCAGTTGGGACGATACGCTGTCCTTTGACTTTTATCTTTTTCCATTCAGAATGAATCCCGTTGAGCGGCTGCTTAATTTTCTTTCCTGTATTTCTACATAGCGGCCAGTCCTTTCTTTATGTTGCCACTGACTGAATTGCGTTGCAGCAGCCCGGCACAGGACCGCACATCAACGCAGCTACCAATCCAACGTTTTTATATATGCCGTTTCTGTTGGAGGCTGGTGAATAACAGTAATTTTCAAAGGGTTTACAATGTAAAGCCGATTTTTCTCTGTGCAGGCCAAGGGCAATCCCGCCATTGTCCGCTGTCTTGCTCTGCTTTTCCAGTCAACAGGTCTGTGGCGGCGTCTGCAATATAGCCCAGGTAACTTCCAGCGGAGCTGTCACCGCATAGCAATTTCCACATAAGACCGCCAAAAAGATAAGACTGGGCAAATTCGCGCCAGCTATGCAGCTCCTCCACAACCTTTTGGGAGAGATCCCAAAGAATACCAACAGCTTCGCTTTCCGTGAGCCAGCCTAAATAGCAGCCCCAACGGGTCAGCATCGCCGCCCGGCCAATATCCCATCCAGCCATAAAGCCAGGGGCATATTGGCTTTTATACCGTTGTGCAAACCGCCATGCCCGCTTGGTAGACTCACAGTCATCCTCGTCCATGGTTTCGTCCATCAGTTCCTCAGGCGAGGATGCCTCACTATAAAGCTGATACCGCAGGATATAGCCCTCCTGTGCTAAATAGCGGATCATATCCAGCAGATCGCTACGACCATTTATCCCCCAGGAGCGGCGTACAAGGGACACGACTTTCTGTTCCATGACTGGGATATGTTCCTCCACATCCATGCTATACAGATTGTGGTCGTTAAGGGTCGATACAATACCAGACAGCAAGATGCCAAAGCGTTCCCATTTTGCGTCATTTTTTTGGTAAGGAATCGGTTCTGGCTCAGGGATGGCCTCAAGCCGAGCCATGGTTTCATCCAAGGTAATATAAAGGTTTTGCTCCAGTTCTAAATTCCATACGGGTTCTTCCTCTTCGTCGGCATCCTCCATCTCCAGCATTTCCAGAGCCGCCGCGAGAACGCCCATATCTTCTCCAAAAAGTTGCCCCATCAAGTTCTCTGTAGTGGAAGCAGTAGCTTCAGCGACTTTCTCATTGACCATTTTTTGTAATAGTTCCTCATTGACGGCCATTTGTGCCACACCATCGGCCCCTAATATCTGACCAAGAATTTCTACTTGCCGCTCCGTGCTGGCATGGATCTGTTCCTCTGCCTCAGCAGCAGATATAGATGCTTCTTTTTCAGAGCTGGAAACCTCGAGGTTATTAACCAGTTCTTCGCTTTTTTCAAAAGTCTTTTTCATCGCATCGGCGGCCTTCTCACGGGCTTGTTGCGCCCGTTTCCTAATTTCGTTTATATCCATCTTTTTTTCTGTCCTCCTCATCAGGGGGGAGCGTATGCCATGCCGGAGGTTTTTGGCGGCGTGTAAACAGCTTTTTGATCCGTCTTAATATTGCTTCTATAAAATGAAACCACAGATTACCAAATATAAATACCACCAAAAGGAACAGCAGGATCGCTCCAATTTCTCCCAAAGGCATTTTAACCTCACTTTGTTGCAAATCTGTTCATAAAGAAATCAGTAAAAGCGGCCAACTCCTCGTCCTGCGAAACATAGACATATAGCTTTTCATCTTCCAGCCAATCATAGGCATTGATACCGATATATCCTTTTTTGTCTGGGTAAATGATAAACGCATCGGTAGGGTATTTGTTTCGATAGGCTTTCAAAATTTCAGAGCGGCGATAGTAGGTCGGATCACCACAGCCGGAAAGATCGGGTACCGTGGGAACGACCACAATCGTTTGACTGGCCTCGTTCCAGCCGACAATTAAATTTCCGATTTTCGTTTTACTCCCATGAACAAATCCATAATTGAAGCGGCTCACATCCTCGGTATATCCGAAAATCAGCCTATAATTGTCCCCGCCTTCAACGACCTGGTTAAATAGAGCGCGCATTTTTTTCGCATTTGCATGGCTCTTTTCCATATCGATTTCCGGTCCCTTAAACAACTTGCTAAAAAAGCCCATACTTTTTCCTCCTAAATATGTATTTTTGAAAATGAATGGCGATCAATCTATGGCGTCCGACAAAACACATTCCATCTCCGCCAGGCTCATGCCACGGATCAATAGGTAGTCCCCTCTTGTTTCTAAGATGTAGGGCTGTAGCCGTTGCAAAGCCCTGTGATACTCCAAAAAGCCGAGATTTTCCTCTTTTGTCAAGCTAACAAACGTCAGCGCCCACAGCGAAACCGTCTCTCCCTCAACCTCGTATAGCGTTTCTGGTGCTATCGGCAAGATGGTATCCACCGTTTCCGAAAAGGGAAAGCTAACCATTAAACCACCGTTCTCCAATTCAAATACATGGGGGTTGGCTTCATAGGCTTGCGACCACATATCGTCAGGCTTTGCAGCACTAGAATTGTCCGTTCCCATTTCAAATAACAGGTGCTGATGAACAACGGCGTTCCCTTTTTCGACATATTGAATGGACTCGGCTCCGCCAAACGCCAAAGCCGGAGCAAAGAAAAAAATCTCATTCTCTGCAAGGCCGCCATGCTTAGCGGATGCCTCTTGGAATAAGTCCACTCGCAAAAATTGTTCCGCAAAGTTTTCAGCGGGAAGGATACGCTCAAAAAAATCGGAAAAACCGGTAGAAAAACTGCCTGATCTGCGGTAGTGAATGTCCAGCAAACACATATCGCCGGCTGTTTCAGATCGTTTGCGGTAAATAAAAAGTGTTCCGAATCCAGTCATTAAAATGGGGAAGCAATCTTCCTGCTCACCCAGCCAAAGTGTGAGCGTATCAATATAATCCGTAGGATCTATAATTTTCAGTAATCCTCCGCCATAATTTCCGAAGCCATATTCCTGCCAAAAGTCAAGGAGTTCTGCCGGCAGTTTTCCTTGAAATTGTTCCAGCGTTTCAGCGGTTGGTTTTCGCAAGTCATTACCCGGCGGATATTTGTTTACGAACAGATCAAATACGTTCATCGTGTGTCCTCCTTTGTTTGGTTTTCGTTCTCATAGCCATAAAATAAAGATAAATAATAAAATTTGTTTTTATTTTGAGTAAAGTAAAATCCATCTGAATATGACGCCAAACCATAATATTCGGACGGATTTTTCATTCCCACCCATCAAGGAGTGGGGGCTGTTTTCAATTTCTCCAAGGCATCCACAATCGCATTCAGTTGAAAATCGACCGTCTCATCAGCGGCCTCCGGAACAAACAAGGGAAGCGTATTGGGGATGGCTCTGCGTACAACCATCGCTGTCAAACTTAAATTCGTAAATAGATTGATCCTTGCTGTATCTGCCCTTATTCCAAAGTTTTCTAAAATTTCTCCAAAAAGACGAAGTTGCTTTTGGCGGAACACTTGATAGCTTTCCTTTGATAGACGCTTGAAAATGAGCTGTTGTTCTTCAATCGTTAAAACAGCAATTCCATTTTTTTCTCCATAACAACAGGCATGGAGAAATTGTTTCACTGCGTCACGCCAGCTTAAAGCAGGATCGGCCATCAGCGTTTGTACATACTTGATGATTTTGGGCTGTTGCAAGTAAAGCGTTTCAACAATCAAATCTTCTTTCGTTGCGAAAAAGGAATAGAAGAACGTTCGCGAAATACCAACTTTTTTATATACTTGCTCCACGGTTGTATGTTGTATGCCTTGTTTTGCCATTAGGTCAAGCCCAACTGTAACAAGCTGCATCCTAATACGTTCTCTGTCCTCGTCAGAATAAGCAACCTTTGGCACTCCGTCACCTTCTCATAATAAAAACAAATTCTAAATTTTGACTTTATTTTACCACATCGAATAGGATAACGCAAGAACGAAATAGCACAGCTCTGATCTTCTCAAACACTGATACTTCCGGAAAGCGCACATTTTGGCAAGCAGGGCAAGTATGGCCACACTTGCCCATTTTTGTCATCTGAAAATCACTCGCTAGGCGAGTGGTTTTCAGATGACAAAAAGGCTTGCAGCCGTTGAAAAGCGGCGCAAGCCTTTTTTATGCAATATAATCGTTTCTAAACACATTAGGAGAAATAAAGCGAAGAAACTGCTTGGACTTTGACAGCAAGAGGCTGAAGCAAACGCTCAAATTTGCAGCAGCATCTGCTATCGTTTGCTCTCCGAAAAAGCGTGCGCCTCATCCAACCATCCCAAAATCTCGCTGTTGAGCTCGCTGGCGTTTTGGATCACGACATGGTGAGTCCAGCGGTTGGGGTAAGGTTCGACGGCAATCGCGATGCGCGGGGAGTCCATGCGGTGCGAGAGCCCAAAAGAAAGGATCAGATAGTGCTCCGGACGTCCCTTCACCTTTCGGAATGGCAGCGAAACAAAGGCAAATCCATGGCGGCCCGCAAAGGTGATCTGTGTTTTTTGCACCTTGACGTGAATTCCCGGATAGCGCTTTAAAAGTACCGCTTCAATGGATAGGTAGACGTCCAGCATAGCGGGATCTTTTTCAAAAAAGAAGAGTTTTTCTGCACTTACTTCCATGTCGTCAGCTCCTCCATTGTTTTGCGCTTTTTGGCGCGCAGTGGGTTCCCTGGCGCCGCATAGCCAACCGCAATCACCAGGCGCACAGGACGGCGCAAGTGTAACAGTGTTTGCAGTTTTTTCTCTTCAAACCAGCCGAGGATACAGGTGGCCAATCCCTGCGCGGTGGCCTCCGCGGTAAAGTAGGCCGCTGCAATGCCGATATCCACCGAGCGGTAGTCCTGTCCCTTAACTTTTGCGCCAGCACCGGCAGTCAGATTGTAGGGTTCCTCACTGATTACCACAAATGCCGGAACCGATTCTGTGAACGCATTCATCCCGAGGCTGCGGGTGCAGTTGCCCACCGCTTCGGCCTGTTTGCCGGTTACCAATGTAAAATGGTAGGGTTGGGCGTTGCAGGCAGAGGGGGCAAGGCGGGCCGCTTCCAAGCAGGCTAACAGCTTTTCACGCTCCACCGGGCGGGATCTGTCATAGTCGCGGCAGCTCTGGCGCGATTTTGCAATCTCCAGAAAATCCATAGGGAAACCTCCCATTATATAAATTTGGTCAGGTAGCTCGTGGGGAAGTCAAGCGCATCACAACGGAATATAAGAAAAAATTCCAAACAATCCGAAGCGAATTGTTTGGAATTTCTTGTGGCGGAGAGGATGCGACTCGAACGCACAATGCCTTGCGGCACACCACATTTCCAATGTGGCTCCTTACCAATTAGAATACCTCTCCAAATGGCTTTGTTTTGTCATCATCGGTGACAGCTTGATTATTATAACGGATTCTTTTGAAAAAATCAAGGGGGTTTTACAAGATTTTTTAAATTTTGCGTAAATATTTTACTTGCACCGATAGGTGTCCTGTTATAATATAGAAACATATGAATGAAACGCGCAGCAGCCATGGCTTTTGCGCGCAGAAAACAGGAGGATCAAGTACTTTGAAGCGAACAGAGATTAAAGAGCTCTATGCCGGCATGGAAGAGCTCGGAGGAAAGACGGTCACTGTATGCGGTTGGGCGCGCACAATTCGAGATTCGAAAGCGCTCGGATTTATTGATTTAAACGATGGAAGCTGCTTTAAGGGCGTGCAGATCGTTTTTGAGGCGGATAAGCTGCCCAATTATAAGGACATTGCAAAGTTGAATGTTGGTTCTGCCATTGTTGTCACAGGAGAACTGCTCCTGACGCCGGAGGCAAAGCAGCCCTTTGAAATTCATGCCTCGGAGATTATCGTGGAGGGGGCCTCTACGCCGGACTATCCGCTGCAAAAGAAGCGCCATACCATGGAATATTTGCGTACCATCGCACATTTGCGCCCGCGCACCAATACGTTCAGCGCGGCATTCCGTGTGCGCAGTGCAGCGGCCTATGCGATTCACAAATTCTTCAATGAAAATGGCTTTGTCTATGCCCACACGCCTCTCATCACCGGGAGCGACTGCGAAGGGGCAGGCGAGATGTTTACCGTCACGACACTGGACCCAGAGAATCTGCCCCGTACAGAGGATGGCGCTGTTGACTACAGCCAGGACTTCTTCCAGAAGCACACATCTTTGACGGTTTCCGGCCAATTGGAGGCCGAATGCATGGCGATGGCCTTCGGCAAGGTGTACACCTTTGGACCGACCTTCCGTGCGGAAAAGTCCTATACCCAGCGCCATGCGGCGGAGTTTTGGATGATCGAGCCGGAGATCGCCTTCGCAGACTTGCAGGATGACATGCAGCTGGCAGAAGATATGATGAAGTTTGTGATCCGCTATGTGATGGACACCTGCCCGCAGGACATTGCATTCTTTAACCAATTTGTCGATAAAGGGCTTGTAGACCGCTTGAACAACGTGGTGAATTCCGATTTCGCCCGAGTGACCTATACCGAGGCGGTAGAGCTCTTGAAAAAGAACAACGAGAATTTTGAATATAAGGTGGATTGGGGCACCGATTTACAGACCGAGCACGAAAAATACCTCACAGAACAGGTCTTTGGAAAGCCGGTATTTGTGACCGATTACCCGAAGGAGATCAAGGCGTTCTATATGCGCCTGAATGACGATGGCAAAACGGTCGCCGCTGTGGACCTGCTGGTACCCGGCATCGGAGAGATCATCGGCGGAAGCCAGCGTGAGGAGCGCCTGGAGATCCTCCAGCAGCGGATGAAGGACTTCCAGCTGGAAGAGGAAAATTATTGGTGGTATTTGGATCTGCGCAAGTATGGCGGTACAAAACATGCGGGCTTTGGCCTTGGATTTGAGCGCCTTGTGATGTACCTCACTGGAATTGCCAACATCCGCGACGTGTTGCCCTTCCCGCGCACAACCGGTACGGCAGAATTCTAATGGGAAGAATTCTGCGTAAATTTCGATAAGATCTTGCAAAATGACCACATGTCTTTCTTTTCCCTGCTTGTTTTCCAAGCAGATGGGGAAGGAGAACGGCATGTGGCCCTTTTTTGCAGGGAAACAGGTTGCATCCCGTCGTCGATATTGACAAGAATTTGCGCAAAAGTGTCCATAGAATCTGCCTTATTCCAAAAAATGCAAGAAGAGCTTTTTTGACTTGCGTTTTTTGGGTTGATCGATTACAATAGGAAGAGCGCTGAAACGCGCAAATCCCATCGTGTTTTTATGTGGTAAAGACGGGTTATAGGAACGTTTTCGAAATGGGATGCAGGGATAAATAGTTTTAATGCATTTTTTATTTAAAGGAGATGCTGGTTTTGGATTATCGTTCAATGTCAAATGAGGCGCTTAGCGCAGAAAAGGCGGACTTGGAAAAGCGCTATGCGGACTTTAAGGCCAGAGGCCTGAAGCTGAATATGGCGCGCGGAAAGCCCGGTGTGGATCAGTTGGATCTTTCCATGCCGATGCTGGACATTTTGAATTCCACTTCAAATATATACGCCTCCACCGGAGACGACTGCCGCAATTACGGCCTGGGCGATGGACTGCCGGAAATGCGGGAGCTGTTTGCAGAGATGTTGGGCATTGACGATCATAATATCATTGTGGGCGGCAACTCCAGCCTGAATATGATGTTCGATGCGATCTCCTGCGCTATGACGCATGGTTTCCCAGGCTGCAAGCCTTGGAGCCAGCAGGGGCATCTGAAGTTTTTGTGCCCTTCTCCGGGATACGACCGGCATTTCGCAATTACCGAGTACTTTGGCTTTGAACTGATCACTGTACCGATGACGGATCAGGGCCCGGACATGGACGTTGTAGAATCGTTGGTCAAAGACGATCCGACCATCAAAGGCATTTGGTGCGTACCGAAATATTCCAACCCAACAGGCATTACGTATTCGGATGAAACCGTCCGCAGGTTCGCCGCTTTGAAGCCTGCGGCGCCCGATTTCAAGATTTTCTGGGATAACGCCTACTGTGTCCATGATCTGACCGATACGCCGGACACGCTGCTGAACTTGTGGCATGAGTGCCGTAAGCAGCACAGCATTGATATGCCTATTTTCTTTGCTTCCACGAGCAAAATTACCTTCCCCGGTGCGGGCGTGGCGGCCATGGGTGCCAGCGAGCACAACCTCACGGTATTCCGTGAGCATTATTCCTATCAAACGATCGGCCCGGATAAGCTGAACCAGCTCCGTCATATCTACTTCTTTGGCAATCTCGATGGGGTAAAGCTGCAAATGGAAAAGCATCGTGCCATTTTGGAGCCGAAGTTCCAGGTTGTCCAGGAAAAGCTGGAATCTGCGCTCGGTGGGAAGAATATTGCGGAGTGGACCAATCCGAATGGCGGCTATTTTGTCAGTGTGGATGTTATGGACGGCTGCGCAAAGCGTGTAGTATCGTTGTGCAAGGAAGCCGGCGTCACTTTGACGGGTGCGGGCGCTACTTTCCCGTATCAGAAAGACCCGCGTGACCGCAATATCCGCGTAGCTCCGACGTATCCGCCGGTTTCTGAGCTGGAGCTGGCGATGGATCTGTTCTGTATCGCTGTTCAGCTTGCCGCGGTGGAAAAAATTCTTGCAGACCGGGCATAATCGTATATCAGCTTATTTCTGCTTTAGCAGCGGATACGTTTAATAAGCGTATCCGCTTTTTCTTTATCGCTTTCAGCATGACAAAACCCCCGGTTCTACCGGGGGTAGGTAAAAAAACCTTGGCAAAAGAAAAAGTAAAAAATCGTTCGTTCTTCAAAGGAAAAAGAATGGTACGGAGGTTCTGAAAGGAAGGCGGGGATTTTCGCGAAAAGTGTCCCTCTCGCAGAATGCTATGAAGTACCAAAGAGAACTGGTTTACCAGTAGCAGGGCAAACGATGCGATGATATTTTTCAGTACCCTTTCTAGGGGTCAGCAAGTACTGACCCCTCTGGGGTCTGAGCAAACCACTAGTTTTCTAGTGGTTGTGATTGCCTTTTAGGCTGAATAGAAGGTTCGGTTCTATCAGGTCCAAAAGCCAGCATGGTTCGAAGCTTATTTAGGGATATCGTGTATCCAGTCAGGGGCCGCATTATATAAGGTCCTATTCTAGAGCTTTGGTAGCTACAACAGAAAGCTAAAAAATGGAATGTAGCCATTAAAACGTGGAAAACAACTGGTTCATGCACCGCAGGACGGGTGATGAAATGGTCATTTTTAATACCCTCTTTTGGGGATCAATACAGTTTAGCACTTCTGAGCTCAAATACATTGCTGGTTTATTAATAGATTGGATTATTCATATACGAGTATAGGAGATATAATTAATTCATATTTTCTGGTCGCTTTAGGCAAAAAAACGGACAATAAATAATTTTATTGGCCGATTTGCACCAAATTCGTTGACTTTTTAGAATAAGAAATCTATAATAAGTTCTGTTACGTCTGCGGGGCAGCGCAGAAACCAAAAGACATTGGAGGATTTACGCATGAAGCGAGTAGGAAAACCAGTATTTTTCATCGTCGCCCTCCTTATCTTGGTTTTCACTTATGTCTCCTTATTTGGGGTACATGGGCAAAACGGAGATAACACCATCACCTACATAAAAGGTGCGAGCGACATTCGGTGGGGAATCGACATCAATGGCGGTGTCGAGGCAACCTTCAGCCCGGATACAGAAGGTGTGAAGGCCACAGAAGATCAATTGAATTCTGCTAGGGCAATCATTGAACTTCGTATGGTCAACCAGAATATCACGGACTATGAATTGTATGTGGATTATAATCAGGATCATATCATTGTCCGCTTCCCTTGGAAAAATGATGAGACAAGTTTTGATCCCGAATCTGCAATTGAAGAACTTTCTGCAACGGCAATGCTGACATTCCGTGAGGGGAATGAATATGCCACGCAGGAGACAGATGCGGACGGCAACCCGGTATATAAGACGCCGACAGGAACGACGGCAGATTCGGTCATCCTGGAGGGTAGCGACGTTACAAGTGCAGAGGCCCAGATGTACCAAGACCCAACAACGGGCACCACGCAGTATGAAGTTACCTTGCAGTTGAGCGAAGACGGTGCTCAGAAATTTGCAGATGCAACCGAGCGTTTGCAGGGACAGATTATTTCTATTTGGATGGATGATACCATGATTTCTGCCCCGACGGTAAATTCGGTGATTTCCGATGGCAGATGCTCTATTACGGGCGACTTTACCGCAGCGGAAGCCTCCGACTTAGCGAATAAGATCAACGCTGGTGCGTTGCCCTTTAAGCTTGTCACGACAAACTTCAGCACGGTCAGCCCGACGTTGGGCGCATCCGCACTGAGTGCGATGGAATTGGCCGGAATCATCGGATTTATTCTGGTTTGTTTAATTATGTTGATCGTTTACCGCCTGCCTGGGTTTGTGGCGATCATTGCCTTGCTTGGCCAGATTGCTCTTTGCTTTGCAGCAGTGTCCGGCTTCTTCCCGTTTATTAATAGCTTTACGATGACCCTGCCCGGCATCGCAGGTATTATTCTCTCGATTGGCATGGGGGTTGATGCAAATGTCATTACATCTACCCGTATTAAGGAAGAAATCAATTCCGATAAAACGTTGGACGGCGCAATTCAGAAAGGTTTCGCCAACAGCTTCTGGGCTATTTTTGACGGAAATATCACCACGATGATGGTGGCCCTCATTTTAATGATGGTGTTCGGCCCGACCAATATCCTGTCTTGGATTTTTGGTGCTTCCACCACAGGTTCGGTGTATTCGTTCGGCTATACGTTGCTGGTTGGCAACATTGGCAATTTCATTATGGGCGTCGGCGCTTCCCGTTTGATGCTGAAGTCTGTCTCGGGATTCAAATGCTTCCGCAATAAATGGTTATATGGAGGTGCCGCGAAATGAGAACATATCATATCAAATTTTGCGAAAGAAAAAAGATCTTCTTTGGGATTTCGTTGGCTATTATAGCGATTGGTATTATTTTTAATTTCATTTTCGGCACAAGTTTGGATATTCAGTTTACTGGCGGCGCAGTCATCCGTTATTCCTATTCTGGTAGTATCCAGCAGGGAGAAGTGGAAAACATTGTGAAGGATGCCAGTGGAAAAGACGTTACGGTTCGTATCCATGAAGATATGTCCACAGTAGACGATCCCACACAAGCGAACAACAGCGTATCCATCTCCTTTGCGGGGACAGATTCGATTTCCTTGGAGGAACAGCAAAGCATTGCATCAGCACTCGATGAGCAATATCCGGATGCACATTTTGAGGTGGTGGAGTCCAGTTCGGTCAATCCGACAATGGGCAAGAATTTCCTTCTGAAATGTGCGATGGCTGTTTTGATCGCTTTTATTTTGTTGCTTGTGTATGTTGGTTTCCGTTTTCGGAAGATTGGCGGCTTGACGGCCGGTGCAATGGCTATTGTTGCCCTGTTGCATGACGTTTTGATTGTTTACTTTGCGTTCGTGGTATTCCGAATGCCAATTAACGACAGCTTCATGGCGGTCGTGCTGACGATTCTCGGTTATTCTCTGAATAATACGATTATTATTTATGACCGTATCCGTGAAAACCGCCGCCTGATGGGACCGAAGACCCCCTATGCAGAGCTTGTTAATGCCAGCATCAATCAGACATTGACACGTTCCATTTATACATCCCTGACGACTTTTGTGGCGATCGCAGCGGTTTTTGTCGTGGGTAGTATCTATGGATTGACTTCTGTCACGACCTTTGCACTCCCGATGATGGTGGGTATTGTTGCAGGCTGTTATTCTTCCGTTTGCATTGCAGGCCCGCTCTATGTGGCGTGGGAAGAGCATAGAGAGAAAAAGAGAAATGCAGCTGCTCCTGTAGAGAGCAAATAAAAAAGTCCTTTAAGAGGAAAATCTGCATATATGTAAAAAATAGCGTCGTTGTAAAAACAACGGCGCTATTTTTTACGCTCTTTTAGGTCGGATATCTGCAACCCTTCGCCCAGAGTTTTAAGAAGCACCCTAGCTGCACAAATGGAGCCAATTTGCTTTTTCTATAAAGTAACATGCTCTTTCTCCATGTCCTTTAGGCTTGCAAGGGTGCAATACGTGTGGTCAGGCTTTTATAACCCCCCAACGAGAGGATCAAACGTCCTTTTTTCTTCCGAATGGGAGGGGGCTCCTCACGGTTGGCCATGCTAGGACATGGGGAAAGCAGGGAAGAATTCACAAGGGAACGGTGAACATATTGTGGGAAAATGATTCAAATGCGTTCCTTTTTATTCAATACAAGAGCTATTGCGCGGGCGACGTGTAGGATTTTCCGACGAAACAGAATCCTTATAGAAACGGCGTTTATCCTCATACATATGTTGATCCGCTAAGGTAATCAACGTTTTCAGATCGCTGGAAGTCTCCTGCCATTGATATCCCATTGCAACAGGAAGTTGTTCTTCCGTGAGGGAGGCCCTTAAGGTATCTACAAGCGAAAGAAATGCGGTTTCAGATTGATCTGAGGCAATAATCACAAACTCATCGCCGCCAGTGCGATACAAATTTGCATTTCCAAATACAGCCCGCATCTTCTCTGCACATTTTTTCAACGCTTGATCCCCATAAGAATGGCCATAAAAGTCATTGATCTCTTTAAGTCCGTTGAAGTCGAGAAATACCACACCAACAGACCCTCCCGCATTCGCGATTTCAGGAATATCCAAAATGTATTTGTTGCGGTTGTAAAAGCCGGTTAGGGTATCATGAAGGCTTAGATGCTGTAAACGGCGTTCATCCATGTGCCTCTGAAAGGTAATCATAATGAAATAGCGCAAGGTTTCCAAAAGAGAGACGATGTTACGAATTTTCTCATGGGGCGGATTATCTACACCAAAGTATCCATTGATTTGCCCGTTCTCTTCCAAGGGTGCGATCACCATATTTTGGATATCCTGTGGGGAAAGGACGTCATAGACTTTTTCCCCCCGGATTTCCTCGATGTCTTTCATAATGATGCATTGATGGTTTTGCAACTCATTTTCCCAGGGGATAACAATGGAAACATCCAATCCCTGTAAAGAATCGATCTGCGGCACAACACCTTCACGGCACCACTCGTGTGTGTTGTCCATTTTGTCGCCCCGGATTTTAAAAATGTAGGCGCGGTCTGCGGAAAGATATTGCCCGATGATCTGCAATACCTGATTGAGCGCTTTATCCAGATCCTGTTCCTTATATAGAATTCGAATACAGTCTAGAACCACTTGCTGGGTGTCTAACGCATACCGCAAATCTTTTTTTTCTTTTTCATAATCTGTGACATCGAATGCAATTTCCAAGCGCGCCAGTTTCCCGTCCCATTTGATTAGCCGATCCTTTAAAAGATAATGACGGCCAGTAACAGGGTTAGTTGTTTCCCAGCTATAGGTTTCATCTGTTCGGAGATACTGATTGGTGCAAAACGGACAGGGGGCATCCTGTAGCTCAATCACCTTATAGCATTTCAAACCTTCTAAGGAATCAATATTTAAAGCTGTTTTACCGGCTCGATTCATATACAAAAGATCATGGGTTTCTGGATCTGCGACATAGACCAGTTCCGAAACGTCGTCAATCGCGTCAACAAGACCGGTCAAATCGTCTGGTTTGTCCATCATGATTGCGTCACCTCTTATCCGAAATTAAAAATGCTCTATGTACTGCACTTGAACAGATTTATGATTCTCCGTTATAGAAAGAATCTGGATTCATTCAATACAAAATCTATAGGATTGTCCCTTGTGGGGCTAATTCTGGCCATTGGTAAAAATCTTTAAGGAACCAAATCTCCTTTGTCTCGAAGGTTCTCCCATTGAGATACTCCAAAATGCCCGCAGGCGTAGTAAAATTGAAACGCAATTTATAGGAATACAGAGCTTGATATTTGAAACCACATTCCTTATTGATCGCATTGGTCCCATATTTCCCATCGCCTGCAAGGGGATGCCCAATTGAGGCGAGATGCGCGCGTATTTGGTGGGTTCGCCCGGTTAGAAGTTCCACCTCTAAAAGGCTATACCGCCCACGCTCTGCCAAAACACGGTAGCGCGTCCGGATGCTTTTTGTATCCTTCGTTGGTTTGTGGGAAATATATACCCGGTTCTGCTTTTCATTTTTTTCTAGGAAGCCCTCCAGTGTTTCCGCACGCTTGGGCATGTGGCCGTGGACGATGCAGAGGTACAGCTTGGTGAGCTCCCGCTGTTTGACTTTCTCGTTCATAATGCGCAGGGTCTCTGCGTTTTTGGCGGCCATCACAATTCCGCCGGTGTTGCGGTCGATACGGTTTATCAGCGCAGGGGCAAAGGAGGCCTCGTTCTCCGGCTGGAATTCTCCTTTTCCATAGAGATAATGTTGAACCCGCGCGATCAAAGAATCAAAATGGTAGTGTTCGTCGGGGTGAACAATCAACCCAGGCTTTTTGTCCAGCAGCATCAAATTTTCGTCTTCGTAGAGGATGTTGAGCTTGCTTGGCGCTTTTAGGAAATCGTATTCTTTTGGCGACTGTTGAAAAAATTCATCCTTTAAGTACATGGTCAATACGTCGCCCACATTTAACCTGGTGGAGATTTCACACCGTTTCCCATTGCATTTGATATCTTTTTTCCGGATACTTTTATACATCATGGCCTGTGGCAGGTTGGGATAGGTTTTGGTTAAGTATTTATCCAGCCGCTGCCCTGCATCATTTGGCCCGATGGTCACCTGTTTCATAAAAATCCTCTTTCTAAATTTGGATTTTAAAACGAAAATCAGACCCTAAAGAATGTATCTCTTAAAAGCAGCGGGGGACACATCCCTGTATAAGTCCGAAATCCGTTTCTGTTTTATATAATTCAAGATATACAGTACCTATTATAACACGAAATTCGCACTAAAGAAAGTCTAGCTTTCATTGACAGGCTTCGACAGCATGTAGAGCTACAATACATGTTGGACAGAAGAGCAAGTAAAAGCAAATAAAAAAGTAGAAGGACAGAGCCTTCATAGG
>NZ_JADNJD010000022.1:0-33407 GCF_015554745.1 Anaeromassilibacillus sp. 1001302B_160321_C8
ACGGTCTCGCCCAAAGCCGCCTCTGCCGGCGCGCTCAGGGTTGCTTCCTGCCCGTCCGCCACCTGGATCGCATAGGTCTCGCTCGGGGCTGTGCTGTCGATCTTCCAGAGCTCCACGTTGTCGATCTGCATGGAGGTGTGGGCATTGCCCAGGCAATAGAAGGCGATGGTCAGCTGGCCGTCCTTCACTTCCACCTGGGAAGAATACCGCTCATACCCGCCGTTATAGGGGATCTCCACCTGTGTGGTTGCATCGCCGTCGTAGCCGGAAAGCTCCATGCGGCTGGCTTGCTGCCGTCCGTTGGACATTTTCACCGTTGCGTTCACCTGGTATGTGCCCTCCGGCAGCCCGGTGACCGTCTGGTGCAAACGCCCTTCAAAATTGCTTGTGGTGTAGAAATAGAACTTATAGTCGCCGCCGAATGCGTCCGGCTCGTCCACGCCATAGCCCACGTTGGAGAGGTTGTCCACCGTCCAATTCGTGGTGTCGCCGCTTTCAAAGCCGCCGTTCGGGACGGGGACCTGCGTCATCACCATGGGCGCGTCGCTCACCGCGACGTTGTCCAGGACGACGTCGCCCGAATCGCCTGCTCCGCTGGCGACCGTCAGCGTGTTCTCTCCCGCGTTGAGATGGACGGTCACCGGGATTTGATCCCAGAGCCCCCAGCTCTTCAGCTTCGGGAAAACCACCTGCTGGGCGTCCGCTTCATTGCCGTTCGCATAGACGTACATCGTCCGGGCCGACCAATTGCTTTGGCCATAGCGGATCAGGACGGTGTAATCGCCCTCTTCCGGGACGGTAACATTGGAGAGGGTCACGCCCTGTACGGGGACCATGCCACAGACAACGCTTCCATCGCCCGTATACCCGCTAAAAGACGTGCTGACTACTGCACTGCCCAGCACCTCTCCGTCTTCGCATTCGTACGTCGAATACCCAGAATCGTCCTGTTCGGTCAGGGCCATGGCAGCCCCTGGGAACAGATAGGACGGCGAGAGGGCCATCGACGCTGCAAGCAGCAAAGATATCCATTTTCTTCTCATTTTTCTCCTCCTTCTTTTGGCAGGGGGGGATATTCCCCAGCCACATTCACCCTTTGATAGAGATGCGCTTCTCCAAGTTCACCTCCTTTCATCGCAGCCGTTTCTTAACGGGCTAATAGATTTATCGAATTGTTTCTTTAATAAAGTAAAGCAAATTTCTTTGCGAATGTCAATAGATTTTCTTGCCGAAGATGTGATATTTTTGCGTTTTTTACACGAGGTATTTTATTTTCGGATAGAACAAACAAGGCAGGGACGGTATTGTCCCTGCCTTGTTTGTGAAATATTTTATTAAGAAGGAATGTATGAATTCAAAAGGACGCCCTTCCCAAAAAGGGAAAGCTTTCGTCCGGCTCCGAGAGGTAAGACACGGAGCCGGCTTCAGCTATTTGGGAAGGAATATGAAGAAAAGAACTTATACTCAAAAAAATGATACCGTGCTTTCCGCGGAGGCATTATATCAACATATTTCTATCCGCAGAATATGAACATGTTGAATCAATCCATTTATCCGCTTAACACAGTAATAATTAAAACAAATCTATTGAAATTTGTCAATATCTTTACTGAAAATGATATAATTGTATAAATTTTTTCCGCAATTATGCAAATACTTTTCTAAAATACCACTTGTAACCCTGGTATCCATCCTACGTTTTATACAATTTCACCTATTTCACACGGCCGGTGGGGCATATGGAAAAGAGGGGCTTGCCCGGCGGGAGCCCCTCTTTTCCATATGGTCTCGATAACCCTCTGCGCAGGGGCTTACTTGACCAGATAGCGTTCTACGATTTCTTGCAGCTGCTCCCCGTGGGCTTTTTTCCAGTCCCCATAGGACTCCCCGGCAGCGGCCGCCGCCTTCCCGACTTCGACCAAAAACGCAGGGATGTTGTCCTGTAGGATCATGCCGGCCGGTTCGCCGAACCGTTCCATCCCCTGCGCATCGCTGCCGTTCAGGTGCAGGGTAAACGCGGGAGTCGCCACTTTGTCAATCATTTTGACGCCGCCGTGGAAACCGATCTCCCCGATCTGATGGGTCCCGCAGGACGACGTGCATCCGGAGATGTGGATCTGCGGCAGCGCCCCGTCGGGGATTCCAGCGGCGCGGACCTGCTTCACAATCTCCGCCAACAGCTGCTGCGAATCGCGCAGGCCTACCTGGCAGATGGACGCGCCGATGCACGCCACCGACGTCTCCAGCAGGGATTGGGCGCCGTCCTCCGTTGCCGCAAGAACTTTTTGGGCCTCTTCGCCCGTCAAATGGATGATGTACATCGTCTCATCGGGGGCCAGCCGGATCTCAACGTCCTCCATCGGCGCGATGAGCGCATACAGCTCCGCAAATTTGGAGGGCGCGGGGCAGCCGCCCAGCGGATGGTATTCCACCGCATACAGGCCCTCCTGTTTCTGCGGGATCACGCGCTTTCCCTGTGCCGTTGTCCCATTTCCCTTTTTTGAAACGGGCGCGGGGGAGATGTCCAGGTCCAGGTCGCCGTGGGCGTCAAACACCGCTTGCAGCTTCTCCTGGTACGCCTTCACGTAGCCCTCCTCGCCGAGGGTTTCCTGCATGTAGCGCGTGCGCGCCTTGTTCCGCTGTTCGTAGTTTCCATAGGCGATAAACGTATCTCGCATGGCGCAGATATAGTACAGGATCTTGGACGGGTCCACGCCTTCCGCGACCAACAGGCCCATCCGGGGGTTATTGCCCAGGCCGCCCGCGCTGTATACGTCGAATTTGCCGTCCGGCCGCGCAACAAACCCCAGGTCGCGGAACGTGGCGTGCGTCTGGTTGGCCGGGCTGTTTGAGAAGCCCACTTTCAGCTTTCTCGGCATCTTCTGCTCCTTGATAAAGGTCAGCAGGTATTCCCCTGCCGCCTCCGCATAGGGCAGCACATCAAAATATTCCCCTTTTTCCACGCCGGAAAGCGGGGAAACCATGACGTTCCTTGGGAAGTCGCCGCCGCCTCCGCGCGTCACAATGCCGTGGTCGAGCGCAGACTCCACAATGTCATAAATGGCAGCGGGATGCAAATTGTGGAGTTGGATGGTCTGGCAGGTGGTCAAATGGACGCGGTCGATGTTATGCTTTGCGATGGAATCCGCAACAAATTTCAGCTTGTCCTTTGTCAGACGGCCGCCAGCCATACGAAGCCGGACCATGCTGGCGTTTCCGCCCCGCTGGGCATAGCTTCCATATCCGCCGGAGAACCCTTTGTAGGCGCTTTTATCCAGCTCTCCCGCATAAAAAGCATCGGTCTTCTCGCGGAATTCCGCCAGATCTTCTTTCCATACCTCTGTCGCAATTTTTTTCATTTCTTCTATGTCCTTTCCTCATGATTGGCTTCATTCTTATGATACCCTTTTTTTGGCAAAAGTCCAATCCTGTTTTGCGATTTTTTCGAAAAATCCCCCGGGGCTTGTTTTCAAATTTTCTTTTAATATCCATCCGTTCTTCAAGTTTTCTTCAACTTTCGCCGTTAGGATATAGATATCGAAATCGGAACCCGGCCGGCTACCGGCAAATCGATGTTTGCCGGCCTCCCTGATACAGAAAGGATGATGATTATAGATCGGGCAACCTCCTTTGAAAGAGAGATTGGATGAAAACTTCCGGAAAATCCTTTATACTCATAAAAATCTTCCGGGCACACAGTGCCTTTCGCGGGCACACAGTGCCTCTCTCTCCTACGGCGTTCCCTAAGAAAGCAAACGGAAAAGAGTTTGTTTTCCGCTCCATATGGGAAGGCCCTACAGAAGCAAAGCAAGAATCTTCATAAAGGCAACCATCGCAGCCCCACCACATGTGAGAAATGGAAGAATAAAATTACAGAAGGCCCCAACCCTGGGAACTCCCGAGGGTTGGGGCCTTACTGTTATCGGGAAGGAGCCTTCCCTCTTATCTCGATGTCTCGTCCACGATTACGCAATCGTAACTGTGCAATGCTTGACCGCGTTCTGGCCCGGCAGGGTCGTGTAAACGCCCGTGCTCTGGCCCGGCGTACCGATGGCATAGACTCTGTAATAGTAGTCGTTGCCAACCTTCGCCACGAACTGCGTCTTCAGCACTTCGCCATTGCCGACCGTGAAGCTCGGCGTCATGGCGTTGCCGTTGACTACCGTCATCTTGAAGCAGTATGCGCTGCCTCTCTTCAGATTGAAGTTGACCGTCGTGTCGGAAACCACATACGCCTTCTGGCTGGTCACGCCCTGGGCTGCGGATACCACACCCGCTGCGCCATATGCGTTGCCGATGTTGGCAGACGTGCTGCCCTTGCCGCTGTTGCCTGTGCTCGGCTTCTCCGCCTTCACCAGGTTATTCGCGGCAGCTTCCAGGTTGGTATATGCCTTTGCGACCGCCTGGCCGTCTGCGGTCTCGTCCGCGGCAACCGTCTTCGCAACGCTCAATGCCGCCTTAAAGGCTGCCACGCTGCGGTCGGTGTAGCCGTCCAGATCCTTCTGCTCCATCTCGGCGATCAGCTTGTTCAGCTCATCCTTGTTCGGAATCTTCCGCAGGGCTGCCATTGCTCTCGTCAGGGCCTCGGCCTTCGCATCTACATCTGCCTGGCCGGCGTCTGCGTTCAGAAGCAGTTCTTCCGCCTCTGCCAATACCGTGGTAAAGGTATCGAATGCTTCATCCTGGATGTAGTCGTCCGGGTCGAGGGTATTCGCTTCGTCCACCAAGCTTTGCAGCTCGCTCATATCCGCACGGAATTCCAACTTTTCAATCGCTGCTTGCAGGTTGTCATATGCTTCGTCGACATCCGCCTTCAGCGGGTTCTCCTCGGCATAGACGTCCTTCGCCGCGTTGAGCGCTTCCTCGAAGCCCTCGGTCGTGCCCGGCTTGAACTCGTCCAGACGCTCCGCCAGCTGTTCCGCGATGTTGATCAGCGGCAGCAGGGTTTCCTTATCGCCCGCTTCGAATTCCAACAGGTGCATTGCATCCAGCAGGTCGCTCCAAGCCTCTTTGACTTCTTCTTCGGTTGCGGCTGCATCTTCATAGACTTCCTGTGCCTTTGCCAGGGCGTTCTCGAAGAATTCCTTGGCAGACGGCACCAGGCTGTCGATCACGTCCTGCGGCACCGCGTTGGCCTCTTCCAATACGATGCCCAGGATGCTCTTATCCACGCTTGTGAACGTGAAGCGCAGGGTCGTGCTCTCGCCCGGCATCGTGAAGGTGTACGTGCAGCCGTCCGCTGCAAACTTGATGTCCTCGCCGTTGAGCTGCGCTCCGGAGAACGCGCCGTCCGTCGGGGTGAAGGTGAAGGTCAGCTCTTCGCCCGGCTGCACCTTCGCGCCATAGATCGCATCTGTGGAGATGATCTCCTCCGTTTCGCCCTCGACGCTCATGGATGCGTTGCCGCTCCACTGTACCGTCAGCAGCTGCGGTTCCTTCGGCAGTTCCGTCACATGTACGGATGCACCTTCTGCGGTGTACGGGACAGCTTCGATATTCCAATCCGCCAGGAAGACATCTTCCAGCGCCAGCGTGTAATCGCCTTCCGCCATATCCGGGGACGCGGTAAACTTCGCCGTGAACAGGCTGTCCAGGTCCGCCGGCAGGCCCTCGCCGATGTCATTCGCCAGGTACAGGAAATTCACCTGAAGTTCGCCGTCATGGATGCTGTATTCAAACGTATCTCCCAGCACTTCGTTCGGGACAACCTCTGTGCAGGTCAGGCCTTCCGGATACTTCATAACCATCTGCAGGGACGCCACCGGGCTTTCCAGCGCATCCAGGCCGCCGATCGTGCCCTTCACTTCAAACTCGCTGCCCGCTTCCACCGTCTCCGGTGCTTCCAGGCCAAGCGCAACGCCGGTCTCCTCCGGGATTTCGTCGTACTTCAAGAACTTCGCGTCCGCCCAGTTGCCGTGGTCGCCGTTGATGGAACCGTTGCTGTCCAGTTCCAGGCGGATGGTCCGCACACCGGTCAGGTCGAGGCTGACGAATTCAGCCGGGACCAGATAGGACATCGCCGGGCTGGTATAGCGGGGCTCCGTCTCATTGTCGAAATACACCTTGAAGATCATGGAGTTGTTATATTCCTTGAGGTGGTTTGCGCCCACCCAGCTTTCGAAGCGGCTGTAGCCCTTGCCGGCGATGTCGTAGGTCACTGAGCAATAGGAATGCATGCCGATGCCCTTGCGCTTGCCATCGACCAACGGCAGGTCGAGCGCCTCTCCGTCGGGGCCGGTGACCACCATGTCCAAACCTTCGACGCCGCTGTCCTTGACCGCGTGCCCATAGGTCCCCTGGTTATCCAAGGAATCCCATTCCAGGTCGCTCAAATAGACAGCCTTTGTTGTGCAGAACGAAATGCGGTAGACAAACGTGCCGCCGTCCGGACGGTGGACCGTGATTTCGGTCACGCCCGGGACCTTCTTTGCCGGGGAAATCTCATAGGTGACCGCGTCATTGCTCTTTTCCACGGTCACTTCCGGCACCGCGTCGCCTTCTTCGATGGGATAATAATAGTCATACTGTCCCGGATCGAATTCCTGCACCGGTTCCCCGTCGATCGAAATCCCGGTGATCGTGCTGGACGGGTCGATCTCCTTCATCGTGAGGAACTTGGCGTCCGCCCAGTCCGCATGGTCGCCCGTATCCGGCCCGTTGGTATCCGCTTCCAGGCGGAGAATCTTTGTGTTTGCAACCGGGATAGAGATCTTCTGCGCTTCCGTCGCGCCGTTGCCGGACGGCTGGCTCTCATAGATCAGCACGTCGTCAGAATATACGCGGAAGATGATATCGCCCATATTGTCTTTGAGTGCATCGACGCCCACATAGGCTTCGAAGATCTCATAGCCTTTGCCTTCGATGTTGTAATAAATCTCAGACGTGGCATGGGCGCCAAGGCCCTTTTCAAAGGTGGTCCGTTCGCCGTTGACGATCAGCTCCAATTTGGGATTCTCATGCGAACGGTCTTTCTGGATGGCCGTATAAGCACTATAGGATTCCGGTTCAAAGTCCAGATCGCTGAGGTACACGGTGGTATCCAGCTCCAGGGCCTTCTTGACCAAACCGTTCAGAGCGTTTTCCAGTTTGACAGCCGCTTCGTCCAGCTGGCTCTGGGAAACGTCCTCTACGCTGGCGAGCAGCGCATTGGCCTCTTCCATCGCCTCTGCAAGCGGCGCCCAGCTCTCCGGCGTATAGTGCGCTTCGGGCAGGCACTTGGCCTTGTTGACCTGCTCCAACAGCACGTTCACCGAGCGCAGGCCCTCTTTGGCCGCATCCAATGCAGCTATCGCTTCCTGCGCCTGCTCATCCGTGATCGCATTGCCGGATTCCAGCAGCGCATTTGCCGCGGCAATGGCCTCTTCCAGCCGCTGCCACGTTGCAACGGTATAATCCGATTCCTTTAAAGAATCCAATCCGGCCAGATGGTTCTGCAAGCGCTCTGCATTCATATTGTAGACCGGCAGGCCCGCATCTTCCGCCGTCGCCGGACGGAAGCGGACTGCATAGCCCGTTCCATACGCCATGGGATAATACATCGTGTCCGTAGAATCCACGAGGTAGCTGATGCAGATCAGCGGGCTGCTGTTTTTATCGGAAGAAGTCCCGCTCAGGCCGATCTCGTCCTCATAGACCTCCGCCACATACTGCTGGCCAGGGGTCAGGAAGTCGAGCGGCATCTGCAGCTCGCGGTCGATCGCAGAGATGCTTCCCGCAAACCATACGTCCTCGCCGCGCGCTTTCCGCGCATAGGTCGCATATTCGGACATAGAAGCTTCCAGCACGCGCAGCTCATCCCAATTGCTGGGCAGGTCCTTCCAGAACTGCCGCTCCTGCTCCGGGATCTGCGGGATGTTGGTCGGGTTGCCGTACCAATACAGGGAGTGCATGCCGGTGCGGAACAACAGGGAGGACGCCAGCGCGTACCCCTTGGTGGCCTTGCCCGGATAGCAGAAGGTGTGGTCGGCCGGCCCCTGGATGGCGCGGGTGAACAGGGTGGAGATGTCCTGCGCGATCTGATCGCCCTGGATGCCCTCGTCGCCCAAAATGCCTTCCGTGGTCAAAAGGTTCGGGTAGGTGCGCTCCAATCCCGTGGGGACGTATTCGTCGTGGATGGTCAGCACCAGATGATGGCGGGCGGCTGCCTCGACCATCTCTTGGTTGCGCTTTTCATACTCCTGGTCGCCCTCCTGCATAAAGCCGGGCTTTACGCCTGCGGCGCCCCACTCTTCAAAGCGCGCAAACAGCTCATCCACCGTATACCGCCCGTATTTGTCAAACATATGGCGGTTGTTGACGTACAGGATCATGCCGACGCCCTGGGAATTGGCGTATTCACAGATGGCGGGGATGTCCAGATGGGGCTTGAACAGGCCGCCTTCCGGCCAGCCGGGAACGGGTTCGCCCGTAATCAGGCCATACGGCGGGAAGCCCTCTCCGGCGTCAAACACGCCGTCCTCGGGGATAAATTCCTTCATAATGCGTTTGACTTCGAGCAGCTCCTCGGAATCGCCCGGCTCCGGCTCCAGCTTGGACGGGTCCAGGCGCGGGTCGCACCGGTCGTCCAGCTCCGGCCCATACCAGCCGTAGTCCAGAAGGACATACTCAAAGTTCTCCGCTTTCGCGGTGTCGATCCAGTCTTTCAGGGTCTCCGTGGTCTCGCTGCCAGCGCCGAGCATCAGGTTGCGGCCCGGCTTGACCCACTCGGAGAATTTGTACATATCCTCGTCCGCCGGCTCGTTGAGGTTCAGGATGATGTCCTCGTTCTCCGGCAGGCGGGCCAGCTCTTCGGCCACCACAAAGGTGCGCCACGGGCTGCTCTTTTGCGTATTGGCGGAGACATTGACCACGTCCCCGTCGTATTTCGCCTGGAGTGTGCGGTCCGCACACTTCGTCATATACATGACGGCGTAATCGTCCAAATTGGCCTCGCAGATGGAGACCACTTCCCCGTCCGCATACTCCACGGTCATCGGGCGGCAATAATGCCTGCCTTCAAACGATTCCACCGGGATGGTCTGCGGGACGGTCTGGTTGGTTCCCTCATGGATCTGGGCGACCGCGCCCTCCGGGAAGGCAAACTGCGTGTATTCGTCCGTGATCTGGTAGTCTGTTTCCATCTCGGGAAGGACATAGCGGAACGCCACGCCCGTATTGTAGGCGCGCATTTCAATGGTGACCGTCTTGCCCTCTGCGTTGGAAAGGGTGACCGCCGTCTCGTTGAAGCGGTCCTCGATCACCGACTTATCCCCTACGAGGGGCGTCCAGGTCTCGTCCCCGCTGTCGGTCTCCTCCGAAACCAGGGTCAGGTTGTTCTGGAAAGAACCGGCCGTGGTATTCAGGCCCAGGGTCCCATCCTCCAGCAGGGCGGTCCCATTAAGCACAACATTATAATAGGGGACGCCTTCGTCCATCCAGAAATTGATCTGGAGGTCTTTGTCCGGCGCTGTTGTGCTTTTGGCGTCCGGCGGGAGTCCCGCGCCGCGCTGCGCAGCAAACGCAGCCGGGGTGGTTCCAAAGCCCGGCGCCGCCAGCGACAGTGCCAACAACAATGCTAACAGTCTCTTTTTCATACTTCTCCTCCTATTTGATCTGTGTACACGCGGCGTGTACATCGTTGTCCGGTCTGTGCCCCTCCTTTCGTATCTGAAAAAATAGCAACAAAACAATAGCCCTCCTTTCCAGCAAAAAATCGCTCATTTTATAATAGCATATCCTCTAATTTAGCAATTGCTTTGTAAAGAATTTTTAATTGATTTTTATAAATTTTAACTTGGAATGTATCATATCAATGATAGAGGCATTTCTTTCCACCCGGAACACGCGGCAAAGCGTTCCTTTCTCACCTGCTTCGCGCATGATATGGACAAATTTTCTAAAACAGGATTGGAACGTTTCCATCCATTGTTTGAAAGAATCCCTTGCTTCGCAAACAATATATGCACGTTTTGTATTAGGATTTTTTATATCGTGTATTATTTCTATTGTTCTTTTCTAAATTTACTTGTAGTTTAATCAGTAAATATATTTTTTGAAAGTGAAAATATTTCCTATATAACATTATGCTTCATGGAAAATCGTGTATATTGATAAGAGAGAAGTCCTGCTTTCGCCAAAACCGGCGGATCGGGCAACCCACTACAATCAACACTGGAGACTGCAATATGAACGCTTCAAATCAAAAAAGTATCAACCAGGAGAAGATCCAGGCCATCAACCGCGCATTAATCATCGACCTCCTCCGGCAACAGGGGGTTTGCTCCCGCGCGACATTGGCCCACCTCTCGGGCCTGAAACAGGCCACCATCACCAATATCATCGCCGAATGCATAACGAGCGGGCTTGTGATGGAAACCGGGTTGATGAGCGGCAGCAAAGGCCGCCGCTCCATTGGCATCACACTGAACGAAGAGCACTGCCATGTCATCGGCATCCGTATGACGCGCAGCGCGTTTTATCTATGCCTGGCGGGCCTATCGGGGAAACCGTTCCACGTGCAGGAATTCCCGATTGCGCCCGGGGAACCCGTGCAGACGACCTTGCCGCGCATCCGCCGGGCGGTGGAAGACACGCTGGCCCAGTCGGAAACGAAGATCGCCGCGGCGTGCATGGCCATGCCCGGCCCATATCACGAGGACCGGGATTGCCTGTTCTTTGTCACGGAGCTCTCCGGCTGGCAAAACTACCCGATCCGGGCGACCCTGACCAAGGGCCTCGACCTCCCCTTCCTGGTGGTCAACGACGCGAACGCCAGCGCCTTCGCCCAGCTCTGGTACCACGGGCAGGAGCCCGCCACGCAGAATATGCTGTATGTGCTCGCCGGGCAGGGCGTGGGCTGCGGCATCATCTCGGAAGGGCGCCTTGTGACCGGGCAGCGCGGGCTGGCCGGGGAATTTGGCCATAATTCCATCGATTACAACGGACTGCCGTGCGAGTGCGGCAACCGCGGCTGCCTGGAAAAATATTGCTCCACGCTGGCACTGCGCAGCCGCATCCGCGAGCGCCTCGCCGCCGGGGAAGCCTCCAAGCTACAGGCGGACGCGCTCTCCACCGAGGCCCTGGCGCATGCGGTGGCACAGGGCGACCCGGTCGCCTGCGAGGAATACGACCGCGTGTGCGAATTCCTCTCCATCGGTATCACGAACCTGATCAACCAGCTCAACCCGGGCATCATCGTGATCGGCGACGAGCTCGCAGAGATCGCACCGGACCGGATGCTCGCAACCGTGCGCGAGCGCGTAAAAGAGAGCGTCCATACTTTGTCCCCAGGCGAGGTGGCCATTGAGGTCAACCGCCTGCCGGGCAGCCCGGTCCTGTTGGGCGCCGCTGCCTTCGCCGCGCAATCGGTCCTGGCCGACCCCGGCAAGCTGATCCAGGAGGCGGCGGTTTCGCAGGAGATATCCTCCGCGCCGTTGGAATTGGCGGCTCTGTAAGCCGGCCGCATCGAATCATACAAAAAGGGCAGCAGAGATGTTTTTCCGCCGCCCTTTTCAGCGTTCTGCATGCTCCATGCAAATGCTTTTCTTTTCGAAAGGAACCCCCTCTCTCTCCCCTGTAGAGATCCTACACCGCGGGAAAGAGAGGGGGTTTTTGCTGCGTTATTTTCCGGGAAAAGCCCCGCGCAGGGCTGCGCTTTTATAGGAGGATCTCTTTTGTGGCGATCCGCTCCCGGAACGCGCGGTCGTGTTCCACAAACAGCAGGGTGGGACGGCTGGCAAGGAGCAGGTCCTCGATCTGCACCCGCGAAAGCACGTCGATGAAGTTGAGCGGCTCATCCCAGACATAGAGGTGCGCGGGCTGGCAAAGGCTTTTCGCCAGCAGCACCTTTTTCTTCTGCCCTTCGCTGTACGTCTCCAGATCTTTGTCGAATTGTTCCCGCGAAAAATCCAGTTTGCGCAGGATGGCCTTGAACAGGGGTTCGTCCAAGCCCTCGCGCTGTGCCAGCGCGCGCAGGGACCCGTGCAGCCCGGCCGTCCCCTGCGGCACATAGGACACCACGAGATTCCCGCCGATGCGCAGGGTTCCCCCGTGCGCCACCGGTTCCCCCAGCACCAGTTTCAGCAGGGTGGATTTGCCGCATCCGTTTTTTCCACAGACCGCCACGCGGTCCCCCTGCTCGATGGAAAAGCGCACATCCGAAAAGACCGTCTTATCCCCATAGAAGGCCGAGAGGTTTTCCGCCTCGGCCAACACGCGCTTGGGGTAGTCCATGGGGTGCAGGCGGAGCGCCTCCGCCTCCTCCAGATTTTTCAGGAGCTTTGCCTTTTCTTCCAGCGCCGTCTCCCGCCGCGCCTCGATGGTTTTCGAGCGCTTCATCATCTTGGCCGCCTTATGGCCCACATAGCCGCGGTCCGGGCGGATGCCCGAATTGCGGGTGTCGAATTTGCCCTTTTCGGTCCGGTCGCTCCAGTCCGCGGTGCGGCGCGCAGCCTGTGCCAGCCGGGCGGTCTCTTTTTTCAGCTTGGCCTGCTCCGCCCGCTCAAACTGGTCCTGCCGGTTGCGGTTCTCCTGCCAGGAGCGGAAATTCCCCGCCTGTACCTCGATGTCCGCCCGGTTGAGCGCGAGGATATGGTCCACGCAGCCGTCGAGCAGGGTGCGGTCGTGGGAGACCAGGAGAAACCCCTTTTTCCCGTTCAAATACCGGCACACGGCGTCGCGCGCCTCCTCGTCCAGATGGTTGGTCGGCTCGTCGATGAGCAGAAACCGGTCCTCGTCGAGGAACAGGGCCGCCAGCAGCACCTTGGTCTGTTCGCCGTTGCTCAAGGTACAAAACGGGCGGTCCAGCACCTCCGCATCCACCCGCAGCAGGGACAATTCCCGCTGTAGCCGCCACAATTCATAGTCCGGCGCGAGCGCTTCCACCACAGCCTGGGTGTCCTGCTCCGGATGCGGGACCGGGAACGGGAAATACGCCACGGGGACCGGGCAGGAGATCGTCCCCCGGTACGGGTACTCCCCCAAAAGCAGGCGCAAAAAGGTGGTCTTGCCGCGCCCGTTCCGCCCGATAAACCCAAGCTTCCAGTTGGTGTCCATCTGGAAGGTGACATGTTCAAACACATTATCCGGGTTGCCGTCGTATCCAAACGTGAGATCCTTCACTTGTATCAAAGCCAATGCAATCGCCTCCACGCATAAAAATAAGCCGCAAGAAAGTCACCTTTCCTGCGGCCCTTTTTTACGCGGCTCAACAGAGGCGGTCTTGCCGCTCTGTTTTACGAGGTCCGGCCTTTTGCGTGCGCCAAGATGCGCAGGCGCTAAGGCGCCGGACGGTCAAAGGGGATTGCAGAACGTGTCGCTTTCTTGCAGGGCATCCCAAGCCAGAGGAACGTCCCGTTCCCCTTGGAAATGCCGGTTTCTTTCAAACACTCAGCAAGAAAAAGTGCGCACGTTTTCAACTCCCATCGTATGAAATCGCTGTCACTATAGCACATGTCCGGCAGCGTGTCAAGGGATTTCAGGAAAAAGGGCCAGTGCGCGGGGGCCTCGCAGGGCGCGCCCGTCCTGGATGGCCTCTCATCAAAAAAAGAACAGCCGGACCCACGCCCACTTGCATGGGTCCGGCTGTTCTGTATCGGCGAATTCGCCGCAGGGTTCAAAACCCTGTTTACTCCCCAAATAACGAAGCTTGTTTGATCAATAGGCACGCAATGCCTCTCGCGGACCTCCGGTCAGGACGCGCCTACGGCGTTCCCTACGGAAGCAAACCGCAATTGGTTTGTTTTGTGCTCCACGTAGGAAGTCCTACGAAAGCTCTTACGCAATCGTCACGGCACAATGCTTCACTGGACGCACGGCGTCTTTTCGCGCCTACGGCGTTCCCTAAGAAAGCATTTAGCCAATCGTCACTGCACAATGTTTCACTGGGACATTGCCCGGCAGGGTGGTATAAACGCCCGTGCTCTGGCCCGGCGTGCCGGTCGCATAGACTCTGTAATAGTAGTCGTTGCCGATCTTCGCCACGAACTGCGTCTTCAGCACATCGCCGTTGCCGGCCGTGAAGCCCGGCGTCATGGCGTTGCCGTTGACAACCGTCATCTTGAAGCAGTATGCGCTGCCTCTCTTCAAGGTGAAGTTCACCGTCGTGTCGGAAACCACATACGCCTTCTGGCTGGCCACGCCCTGCGCTGCGGATACAACCCCCGCTGCGCCATATGCGTTGCCAACGTTGGCAGACGTGCTGCCCTTGCCGCTGTTGCCCGTGCCCGGCTTCTCCGCCTTGACCAGGTTATTCGCGGCAGCTTCCAGGTTGGTATATGCCTTTGCGACCGCCTGCTCGTCTGCATCCGCATCCGCGGCAACCGTCTTCGCAACGCTCAAAGCCGCCTTAAAGGTTGCCACACTGCGGTCCGTGTAACCATTCAGATCAATGGCTTCGGTCTCCGCAATCAGCTTGTTCAGCTCGTCCTTGCTCGGGATCTTGCGCAGGGCTGCCATTGCGTCGGACAGCTCAATGGCCTTTGCATCCACATCGGCCTGATCTGCGTCTGCGTTCAGAAGCAGTTCTTCCGCCTCTGCCAGCACGTCCTTGAAGGCCGCCATGGCTTCGTCGTCGATGTAGAGGTTCAGGTCAAGGCTGTTCGCCTTGTCCACAACCGCCTGCAACATCGAGAAATCGGTTGCACGGACCAACTGGTCAAACGCGGTACGCAGATCGTCGCATGCCTTCTCGATGTCCCCTGCAAGCGCTTCCTCGTCCGCTGCGACTTCCTCGGCAGCCTCGTAGGCCGGCAGGTAGTTTTCCCAGCTCTCCGGGGTAAAGTCCGCCTCTTCGAGCGCGCGGGCAATCTCCAACAGCGTGTTCAGCTCGGTTTTGTCGCCCGGCGCAAAGCTCAGGAGATGGATCATATCCATCAGGCCGCTCCACGCCTCGTCGATCTCCGCCTGGGTTGCCGTGAGATTCGCTGCGACTTCGTTCGCTTTCTCCAGCGCCGCGTCAAAGCGCTCCTTGACGCTCGGGATCACGTTTGCATACTCGTCGCCTTCCTGAAGCGCTTCGGCAATGGCAATCGTCTGCCGCAGGGTCATCTTGTTGACAACCGTAAACGCAAAGTTGAGTTCGGTGTCGGCTCTCGGCATCGTAAGCGAATAGACATATTCGGCCGGGTCGTCAAAGGCCTGCGCCTCGTTGTTGACCATCACGCCGGCGATCTCCCTGCCGTCCACCGCCGGGGCAAACGTCAGATCCAGCTCTGTGCCGGACAGCACGCCGTCCGTATAGCGGCCGGTCAGGTCCGCAATGTGCTGGCCTTCTCCGTCCACACTCAGGTTGACCTTGCTGCCGTCGTACTGTACCGTCAGGTTGTGCTCCACCGGCACGTCCTCTGCAAACTCCGCGTCTGCGGTGACGTCCGTGGTCACTTCCATCGTGTACGTATTTTCGGCTGTGAGCGGCACTTCCTCGCCGTTGATCAGCGCGCGGCTCACATAGTACCCCGCATCCGGGGTGAAGGTAAAGGTGACTTTTGTTCCGACGGCTACGGTTTGGCCCGCAACGATTTCGCCACTGTCTGTAGCCGCCGAAATCTTACCGTTAACGGGCTCTGTAAAATTTACGCTAACCTTTTCTTCTTCACTGCTATTCTTTCCAAATATCTGAAGCTCGGTGATGACAGCGTTGACACCCCAATTGGCGTCATACGAACTGTTCACATAGATGCGCAGGCCCAAAATATCCTCCTGCACCGAATCAAAGACAATTTCCTTCTGCTGCTGCTCGCGGTCGGCCGGGTTCTGCTTCCAGGTGATGTCGCCGGAATTGGCAACCGTCTCCCAGGAGCTGCCGTCTTTGGTCACGAGGACGTCAAAGTTCTTCGGGCCCTGGTCCTTGGCAAAGTAGCTCCACAGGATCATGCGCTCGACATCCTTCGGGGTATCCCATGTCACCTGGACATAGCGGTCCTCCTCGGGGATCTGGTCGAGCACCTTCATGCCGAACACGCCCTTGCCGTCTGCGCCGGGCGCCTGGTCGTCATAGATGCCGTCGTTGACAAAGGAGGCTTCCTTGTTGTTGCCAAGGGCGGTATCCGGCGCATACGCGGTGCCTTCCGGCGCGATGTTGCGCACGGTTTCCTCGCCTACCGTGACAACGGCGGCGGCCTTCACGTCATTGGTGTTGACAATGCATGCCGGCAAGGTGAGTTCGCCGGAGACAGTCTGCTCGCCCGAGGTATACGGGTCGTAGCTCTCGCTGTCCCAAACCACCGGGACCGTCGCGCGCAGGCCGTCCTCCAGGCGCAGCGCAATGGTATCCGGCAGGTCCAATGCATCGAATGCCGTGCCGTAATCCACTTCCTGTGCAGCCGGGTTGGCCGCGGAAACAACCGCAACCTGGGTGCCGGTCCCGCCTTCTGCGACGAATTCTGCGGAAATCGTCACATCTTCGGTGATATTGGTCAGGGTGTACTGGTTGTCAACCGGGAGCACAATCTCCCCATTGACAACCGCCATGTGCGTCACATAACCTTCCGCCGGGGTGAACGTGATCTCCACCGGCAGGCCGTCCAGGACGGAACCTTCGGGGTCGGTGGTAATCGTGCCGTTTTCGGTGTCTGCGATTTCGATGTTGTATGTCTTTACGTCTTCCAGTTTGGTGACCGTTGCGTCCGCCCAGTCGCCGTGGTCGGAGCCAATGCCGTCGCCCGCATCGGTCACGCGCAGGGTCAGCACACGGCAATCGTTAAGGACCACATTGACCTCTTCGCGGTCGTTCGCGTTCATCACTTCGGACTGATAGACGCGCTCTCCGTCGGCCAAAACCTCAAACTGGATGCTCGAGGCGGCAACCTGCATCTCCTGGTCCACGCCGATGAAGGAATGGAACTGGTAATCGCCGCCGCCCAGATAGATCTGGACCTCGGAGGCCGCATGGACACCGATATCGGAGGCGTAGGTCTCCCCGCCCAAGCGCAAGGGGTTGCCGTCGATGGACACATTGCGGCCCGGCTCGTCGCCCCAGCCGACCGTCGCGCTCAGCCACGGATAGTCGCCCAGCTTCGTGACGGTGTTTTCAGGCGCTTTGGAAACCCGGACCGTCTCGGTGTCCAGCGTTGCCGTATCCTCGCTGTCGCCGTCGTAGCGGTAGGTGGCCGTTGCAGACAGGATATAGTCGTCCGCCGGCTTGTCGATCGAGCAGGACGCATCCTCCGGCATGGTGACCTGGAAGGTGACGGTCTTCGTCTCGCCCAAGGCCAGCTCGTCGATGGTCTCGCCGCCGGTGACGGTGAAGCTCTCCGGCGCGTCAAGCGCAATGGAGATGTTCTTCATGGTCTCGCTGCCGACGTTCTCGACTTTCACGTCGAACGCTGCGGTCTCGCCCGCATTGTAAATGCTGGAATCCGAGCGGATCTGGACCGACGCCATCTTATCGATGCTGCCCGGCTCCGCCGCCTTGACGCGATAGAGCTTCACGCCGTGGGCCGGGATTGCGCCGGAGGACAGGGTTTCGCTGCTGACTTCCTCGGTCCCGTCGCCCCACAGGTCCGTCACCATGTAGATGGAGCTGGACGGGAGCGTGATGCGGTCGTCCTCGTCCGCCAGGGTGGACAGGTCGACACTCGCCGCCGCGCCGTCCGCCGCGCTCTTGTTGAAGAAGCAAACCGCTGCTTCGCCGTTCTCCAGTGGCTTCACCAGGATGTCGATGCCGTCCGCTGTGGAAATGCGGCTCGCCTGCAGGAGCAGCGGGTCCTGGTTCAGCACGATGACCGCGTCGTTTGTGACGATGTCGTATGCGCCGTTGTGCACTTCATGGTCCACACCGTCCGGGCTCGTCTCGGAGACAAAGTCGCGGATGTCGCAGCCCAGGATCAGCGGGGAATTCATCATCGCCCACAGGGAGAAGTGCGCCTGGTTCTCCGTCTCCGTCAGGTTGCCGTTGCCGACCTCAAGCATGTCGGGGTCGTTGTAGGTGCCCGGCTTCTGGTAAGACCAGAGGGTGACCGCTTTTTCGTAGTTGCTTATGACGGAATTCCAGTTTGCGGAAATATCACCGGAGGTCCGCCAGGAGTTGGCAAATTCGCCCGCCCAGGTCCAGGGGCTGGTTCTGCCGTGCTCACAGACGGAGAAGAAAATCGGCTTCTCTTCCGCTCCGGTCTGCTCGGCAACGCTTGCCGTCGCCTCTTTCAAGGCGTTGCCCATCTTGGAATACCGGCGGATGGAGTCCGCCTTCTGGCCGTCGATGGGGTTGAAGATCTTGATGGTGTTTTCGCCCGCGTCCAGGTCGATATAGACCTGCTGGCGGCCGGTGTTGCTCCAGCCGCTGGTGCGCGCGATCGTCGTCTCATAGGTGCGCTCCCCATTGACCTCGATCTGCGCATACTTGGACGTGGTGGAGGCGGTCTTCTTAAAGCCGATGGTCAGGACGTACTGCCCCGGCTCGTCCACCGTCTTGTGGAAGGTGATGGAACCGCCGTTTGCGCTCAGGCCGGTCACGTAGCCGGTGCCGTAGCAGCCGCCCCCGTTGACCACAGCGGCGTTCCCCTCCAGAATGGCGTCCTCCGCCTGGAGCTGTTCGCCCTCCGGCGTGCCCGCCTTTGCGACCGTGATGTAGTCCACATCCGGCGCCTTTGTATAGCTGGTGTAGCCGATATCGGACCCCATATCGACCACATGGCAATAGTCATACTTCAGGTATTCGACGCCCCACTCCGCAAAGGTCTGGGCGTCCAGTTCTTCATTCCCCGCCGCACCGGGCATATCCTCGCAGGTGAGGTCGCCGCAGGAGCTGTATACGCCTACCTTGAGCGGGTTCTCCGGGTCGAGCGCGTTAACCTGCTTGATGAATCCGGGCCGCTCGGGAAGCCCGTGAGGTCAAACTGCATCCGGCCGTTTTCGTCGCGCATATTGGACTGCCAGCAGTCGTCCAAATTGAAATACACGTATCCGTGATCGTTTAGATTGGTGTTTACCAAGGCTTTGGCCGCATCCATCGCCTTTTCTTCGTTGATTTTCTCGCGGAAGAAGTTCCAGGTCGACCATCCCATCTGCGGGGGCAGCTTCCCTGCGGCGGCTTTCTCCTGTGCCTTCAGGGTTTCCTCTTTGTCTCTGGCGCTTTCCGCTGTCTCCCCCGCCGCCGGTTCTTGAGCGGTGGCCGGTACGGAAAGGACCTTCTGCAGGACGCCTGAGGCCGCAGAGGACAAAGCCGTCAGGTGGGCGGCGCTTTGGGGCTGCACAGTGTAGTCCGCCGCTGCAAAAGCGGAGGTTGTCGCCGGCGCCATCAGCGCTGCGCAGAGCAGAAGACTTACCAGTGCTTTTACTCTCTTCACGTTTTTCTCTCCTTCTTGTACAGGTTCGGTTCCTGTGTACTATATGTAAAAATGGCTGCTGGACCATTTTCACAACGCCAGAAAATCGCAATGCAATCGATATTTACGGTGAAATGTCTAAAAAATAAATCTTTGTGCCATTATTTTTATACTATCATTTGTGCAGCTTTCTTTTTATGCTTGTAAGAAATTAAAACAAATATCCATATTTCTGCAACAAATGTCCATATAAAACTCATCCGGCGCCGGACTTTTTTGAACGGGGCCGTTTTTCCTTGCCGGGAAATACATTTGAGAGGTATTTCTCAAATGGTCCAACGCCGCCCGCCCTTTCGTGTGGCGGCGGAGCGGGAAGCGGCCGGCCGGTACTCCTCCCGAAAAAGCCCAAAGAAGTCCGCCCCAAAATCTCACGGAAACGTCGAAAAGGCAGCTGTGCAAATGCACAACTGCCTTTTCCTTTGGGAAATGGTTGTTTATCGTAGATAGAGTTGCAAACAAAATGATTGGGCGTCTACCTCAATGGTAACTTCCGCCGGACCGGCACGCCGTCCTTCACGACTCTGCGCCGACGATATCGAACTGGAAGGTGATGTTGCCCCAATAGGTGCCGGTCACCGGGATGATCTTGGACGGGATGACTCTGTAGCGGTACTCGCCGTCCTCATCAAAGGACATCACTTCTTTATTGAGTTCGCTGACAAAGTGGGATGTACCGTCCTTATAGAAGCCCTGCACCTCATACGGCACATAGTTGTGGCCGCGATACAGCGCGAAATCCGGGCAGTCATCCGGCATGCCGGACTTGCGGGTGCTGGTAATCGAGAGCACAATCTTGCCGCCGTTCAAATTCGAGATGCCTTCCGCCTTGAACGTGGAGGTTGTGCCGCCCTTGACGAGCTGTACGCCCATCGGGATGGTGATGGTATAGGTCGGCTCCGCCACAGCGTCATATTCCAGTTCTACGCTGGCTTTGCCATTGATAAAGGAATCCTGATCAAACGTTACACTGCCGGGGTTCACGTCCTTTGCCGCTGCAAACGCGGAGGTCGTCATACCGGCCGCCATCAGCGCTGCGAGGCAAAACGCCATTGCTTTTTTCATAATGATTTTCCTTCTTTCTTTGAACCAGTTTGTTTTTTACGGCAAGAGTATAAGCTCCCAATATTAAGAGCGGGTTTTATTTTGTTAAAAATTGGCTAAAGAAGGGATATTTTGCCGTCTAACGGATACGCGCGCTGTATATTTCCCTTCGAAACGGGAAAAATGGGGACTAGCGGATTTATCCGCAAAAGTTAAAGGCCCCGACGGGCCAAAGGAGAGAAAGCATATGTTGGATAAAATCGCATTGACGCTGCTGATTATCGGCGGCATCAACTGGGGCCTGGTTGGCCTTTTCCAATTTGACCTCGTGGCCTGGATCGGTGGTGGACAGGCCGGCATTATCAGCCGAATCATCTATGTGGTGATCGCTCTGTGCGCCCTTTGGTGCGTCAGCTTGCTGTTCCGCCGCGATGACCATCCCGTCCCCCACGTGAGCTAGACGGGCGTCTTTCCGCAATCTGCTTTTAACGGGTATGCGGGCGTTTCTCTGTGGAGTCTGATTTTACATTCCCGTTTTCCATGCACCTATGGGGAAGGGATGCCAAAATTGCCGCCATGGGTTGTACCCGCCGTCAAAAGCAAACAATACAATCCGTATTTTTATATAGTAAAACAACCTGTGGTATCAGAGATGGATACAACAGGTTGTTTTTCTATCCATCGCGTACTTTTCGTTTTAAATGGCTTGTACAGGCCCCGGATGGACGTCTATCCAGCTGCTGCCGGGGGATGCAAAGCCGCATCCCGGCATTTTTCGCGATCGTTTTGACAAACAAACCGCTCCTTCCTATAATTAGAAAAGAAACGCCCTTCTATGCGAACGGCCGTAAACCAAATGTTATCACCGCCCGGCGGGGGCTTTCCCCGCATTCCGGGCAAAATTTGTTTATTGAAATCAAATGGCTTCCCTCCGAAGCCGGAAAGGTGGTCTCCATGGCAGAAATCGCCCCTCTGCGCGCCCTGCGCTATACGGCAAAAGCCGGCAGCCTGGAAAACCTCGTCTGCCCTCCCTATGATGTGCTTGCCCCGGGCGACCGGGAAACCTATCTGGCGCGCAGCCCGTACAACAGTATGCACCTGGAAGTCCCGGATTCCTATCCGCAAGCGGCGGACCTGCTGAACGCCTGGACCGAGCAGGGGATCCTCAAGCGGGATCCCGCCCCGGCCATGTTCATTTATGAGCAGGAGTTTTCCGTCCGCGGGGAAACCCTGCGCAACAAGCTCCTTTTGTGCCGCATGAGGCTCTCCGATTTTTCGGAAAACGCCGTCCTGCCCCATGAGAATACGCTCGACGCGGCAAAGCGCGACCGCTTCCAGCTGATGCAGGCCACGGGCTGCAACATCAGCCCCGTATACGGCTTGTACGAGGACCCAAAGCGCGAAACGCGCGAGCGCATCGAGCGCCTTTCCATGGATACGCCGCGCTACACCTGCACCCTGGATGGGGTCACGCACCGGCTTTGGGTGGTCAACGACCGGGTGGTGCTCGGCGCGCTGTGCGAGGATTTCCGGGACCGGCACATCTACATAGCGGATGGGCATCACCGCTACGAGACGGCGCTGCATTTCCGCAACTGGCGCCGCGAACAGGGGCTGCCCGGCGGGGAATTCATCCTGACCGGCCTGGCGGACCTCCACAGCGCGGGGCTGGCCGTGCTGCCGATCCACCGGCTGGTGCATGGGTTGGAGCACTTTGACGAAGCGGCCCTACTCAAGCAGTGCGAGGCCTATTTCCAGGTGTATGAGATGGACACCCCTCCGGAATACATCGAGACCAACATGGATGCGCTCCACCGGCAGGCGAAAAAGGCGTTTGCCTACTATTCCGGCGGCAAAACCTGGCATCTGCTGCTCTTAAAAGACGAAACGCTGATGGACCGGCTCTGCCCGGAGCAAAGCCCGGCCACGCGGAACCTGAACGTCTCCCTTTTGCACAAGGTCATCCTGGAGGGGATGCTGGGCATCGGCGCGGAAAGCCTCGCCAAGCAGGAAAACCTCACCTATACGCGCCATTTTTCCGAGGCCCTGGCATCGGCGCGTTCCGGGGAAAGCCAATGCGTCTTTTTTGTCAATCCGGCCCGCGTCAAAGAGATCCGCGAGGTTGCGGACGCCGGGGAGACCATGCCGCAGAAGTCCACCTGGTTCTATCCCAAGCTGCTCACCGGCCTGGCGTTCCACCCGCTGGACGAATAATCCCGCCGTTCTATGCGCGCAGTTCATTACGTTTCGTAATGTTTTCCACTGTTTCAACAATCCGTTGTTGAAAGTTTTGCTTCTTGAAAAAGCAAGTGGCTCACTTAATAAAATAAATAGGAGGATTTTGCATGTCTTATACCGCTAGTAATACCCGGTATGCCACGATGACCTACCACCGCAGCGGCAACAGCGGGCTGAAATTGCCCGCGCTCTCCCTGGGCCTCTGGCATAATTTCGGTTCCAACGGCAACTACGAGAACATGAAGGCCATGTGTTTCACGGCGTTTGACCACGGCATCACCCATTTTGACCTCGCCAACAACTACGGCCCGGAGCCGGGCAGCGCCGAGCGCAACTTCGGCCGCATCCTGCGGGAAGAGCTGCACGCCTACCGCGACGAGCTGGTCATCAGCACCAAGGCGGGCTACACCATGTGGGACGGCCCTTACGGGGACTGGGGCAGCCGGAAATACCTGCTCGCCAGCCTGGACCAGAGCCTCAAACGCATGGGGGTGGACTATGTGGACATCTTCTATCACCACCGCATGGACCCCAACACCCCCTTGGAGGAAAGCATGATGGCGCTGGATACGGCGGTCAAGAGCGGGAAGGCGCTGTACGCCGGGATTTCCCGCTACGACCTGGAACACACCCGGCAGGCGATGGAGATCCTCAAGGAGCTCAAATGCCCGTTCATCATCCACCAAACCCGCTATTCGATCTTTGACCGCCACATTGAGACGGACGGCGTAAAATCCTTTACCGCGCAGAACGGCTGCGGCATCATCGCGTTCAGCCCGCTGGCGCAGGGGCTTTTGACGGACAAGTACCTGAAAGGCATCCCGGAGGACAGCCGCATCAAGACGGACGGGCGCTTCCTGCACGCGGACCAGCTCACGCCGGAAAAGCTCGCGCAGATCACCGCATTGAACGAGCTGGCCAAAAACCGCGGCCAGACCCTGGCGCAGATGGCCCTGAGCTGGGTGCTGCGCGACGGCGAAGTGACCAGCGTGCTGATCGGCGCTTCCAAGCCGGAACAGATTCTGGAAAACCTGGAGATCGTCGGCCATACCTCCTTTACCGAGGAAGAGCTTCGGGCGATCGACGCGATCAGCCCCGCGGAATAAGCAAGCAAAAAGGAACTTCTCTCCCCTTGGAAAAGAAGTTCCTTTTTTACGTATCTGCCTTTTGGGAGTCGTTTTTATCCAGATATACCGATTGCCACGCAGCACACCACATAGGCGAACGCAGCAATTAGTAGAGACACCATCGTGGGCGTCTGCCAATCCAATGCCGTCCCCTTTCTCCAGTGATTCCAAAGGAGGCGAATCGCATCCTCGTTGAGCAAGGCATCGGCCAACAGGAGCAGCACGCACCGCCAGACCTTCCCGATTCCGAACGTCCCCGCCAGCGCAACATAGCTTGCCCCGGCTACAAACAAGGTACTCAATACACGGAACAGGATGGAAAAAAGCTTCTTCCCTTTCTCCATAATCCAACCCCCAGTCTCCTCAAATCCCTGTGTTGCGATGCTATATACGTCTTCTGGACCCACTTGGCGGCCCACGCATGGGGCCTGTGGAATCTCCCTCTGCAAAATGGGTGGAGGGTTTCCTCCATTTCCATATCCACGCCAATAATATTCACATTTCAACAAAACGATCTATAAATTTCTATTAACATTTTATCACGCTATGCGTTTGATTTCTATATCTCTTATTTACAAATAAATTGTATCTATTTCGATCAATTCCCTTATAAAATCGGATTTCTTTCCCTTTCGAGGCCCATACCGATGAAAAATAGACGGCCGGACCTATACCGCAGGGCGCCTGCCGCCAAATAAAAAATTTTTTTAATCGTTTGAAGTCATCCCGATGGGAACCTCGTTTTATCAAGTGAACGGCCGTGAAGCACATGCGGATGGAGGGGGTGGACACGGGCAGTTATGACAAATGAATCGTTTTCCGAATTTGTCGGGCAATACGAGAAGCTCGTGTTTACCGTCTGTTTCCAGATGGTGCAGGACTATCAGGAGGCGCAGAACCTCGCGCAAGAGACGTTCCTCGCCGCCTACCGCAGCATTGACCGCTGCCCGCCCGAACACTACAAACCTTGGATCTGCCGCATTGCGGCGAACAAGGCAAAGGATCATTTAAAAAGCGCCTATGCGCGGCGCGTCAGCGCCCCGGGCGAAGAGGCTCTGGACGCTTTGCCGGCCCAAGGCAGCCCCGAAGAAGCGTTCCTCGCGGAGGAGGGCGAAGCCCGCATCCAGGAACGCATCCGGGCGCTGCCGGAGCCCTACCACAAGGTTTCCATCCTCTACTTTTTGGAGGAAAAACCGGTTGAGGACATCGCAAAGCGGCTCAACCGGCCGAAAAAAACCGTACAGACACAGCTCTACCGCGCGAAACAAATTCTGCGCGAGCAGCTGGGAAAGGAGCTTGACCGATGAAACCCTATTTCGACCAAGACGGCCATCTGACCGGCCGCGCGTTTGACGACCTGCTGCATGGGGAGCCGGATGAGCTCGCCCGGCTGGAAATCGCGGAGCACCTGGCCTTCTGCGACCACTGCACCGAGCGCTACACCGCGCGCCTCTGCGAGGACGAGCTGCTTCCCGCCCCGGAAACGCTGCGGCCCTCCGTGATGCGCAGCATCCGGCAGCGCGCCGTGCAGCTGTTCTTCAACCGCTACGTGGCGGCGGGCGTCGCGGCCTGCCTCACCATGCTCTTATGGCTGGGCGGCGTGTTCACCGTGCCAACCAGTTCCCATACGCCGGACCCCTTCCAAAACCTGACCTCCTTTTCGCAGCAATTTTCCGATAAAACCAGGGAGATCGGAGACCGGATGACGGACGGCATCCAACAATTTTTCGAAAGCTTGACCTTGAAAGGAGATTCCGGCAATGAAAAAAAGTAGTTTTTGGACCTTTGTGTTCTCGTTGTTCCCGGGTGCGGGCCATATGTACCTGGGATTGATGAAAAAGGGCGCCTCCCTGATGCTGCTCTTCTGTTTGACCATCGCCCTGTCCGGCTTTTTGAACCTCTCGTTCCTGCTGATCCTGCTGCCGGTCATCTGGTTCTATTCCTTCTTTGACGCCATGAACCTGCGCAACGTCCCCTATGAAGAGCGCATGGCGCGGGAGGATCACTTCCTGTTTGACATGGACGGCCTTCTGAACAAGGACTGGAAGGTGGTCTTGAAGCGGCGCCACCTGCTGGTCGGCATCATCTGCATCTTCTTTGGCGCGTGGATCCTGTTCCAGAACATCGTCGGCCCCTATCTGTACCAGCTTTCGGAGATCATGCCCTGGCTGTACCATCTCATCAACAGCCTGCCGACGATCCTCGTGGCAACCGCCATCATCCTGCTGGGCATCTACCTGGTGACCGGCGGCAAAAAGAAGTATACGGTCCACGAGCAGGACGATCAGGACTATGTGGAATATGGAGGCGACGACCATGATGCAAAATGAGACCTGGATGGACATTTCTTCCGGCATCCCGCAGCCTTCCGCTGGGGATACCGCCGCCGGCTGGGAGACCGAAAAGAACCCCTCCCCGGAACCCGCCGGCTACACAGAGCACGCGGCCCCCGGCCCCCAGCCGCTGCAAAAGCCCCAGCGCGTGCGCCGGGTGGGGAGCTTCACGATGGGGGTCGCCCTCATCGCCTGCGGCGTGCTGGTGCTCCTCTTCCTGCTGTTCCACAACATGGAGATGCTCTTTACCGCCGCAAAGTGGTCGCCGGTGCTGTTGATCCTCCTGGGCGTGGAGGTGCTTGTAAGCAATTTCCTGTTCCGCAAGGACAAACTCAAATACGACTTCCTCAGCGGCTTCTTCTGCCTGTGCGTCATCGGCGGCAGCCTGCTGCTCTCCGCGGGTTCGGTCGTCTATGAATACGGCGAGGGCCGCTATGAGGCGGAGGCATCCATCTCCCAGCAGATCAGCGACCAATGCTATGAGCAGCTCCAGGGGACGCAGGAGATTTCTTCCCTCTCGGTCCACGTCTCGCTGAACGGCGGCAGCCGGGACCTCCCGCAGACCTACCAGGACCTGCGCGCCTACGACGACGTCCACATCGACGTCCGGCTGGTGGGGCAGGACGCGGACGCCCAGGCGTTTGCACAGCGCTGCAAAGCGATCTCCGACCGGTTGGACACCGGCAACCTCTCCCTGGTTTCGGTCTCCTTCTATGCGGGCAATCTGGACAACGGCCAGGCGGAATACGACCTGACGATCCACGACCGCTTCCAGAAGGAGCTCTCCGCCGAACAGTTGGCGGAGCTGGTGGACGTCACCCAGCCCGAACCGGACGAGGAAGGAACCGTATGACCCCTTCCCAACCAAAAACATACGCCCGGAACCTCCCTTCTGGAGGCTCCGGGCGTATTTCTTTTCTTCTCTCTATCAATACATCCCTTTGGGATTGGGGCCATACTGGTTGGAACCGGGCTGGCTGTCCATGCAGGCAAACACAAGCAGGATGAGCGAACCGATGCCGGGGATCAGGTTCAGAAGCAAGAACCAGGCGCTCATATTGATGTCGTGCAGCCGCCTTGCCCAGAGGGCGAGGAACGGGAGCAAAATAGCCAACCCATAAATCGTCTGGACCACACCGAAGACGGAAAGAATCCTGGTCAGGATGCTCAGGATCAAGGTAATGACGAAGTTGACAAGGACGGCCACCCAGAAATCCCTGCGGCGGGTACGGCCGGAAAAGTTTATATAGTTGCGGAACATATTCACGTAGGGCTGAAAGAAATCCATAGTGGCAACTCCCTTTCATCATTTGTCCAGGATTATCGTATATGCTGCTCTGCAAAAAAGTCTCTTTGTGCAAAAGCAGTTTAAAAATAAGGATGGGCTGTTCCCATGATTTGCTTTCTGTCTTGCAAAGAGGTTGGCTTGTTCCGGGCACTTCTGTGGGGCGAAACATAAATCCCGCCTGCCTTTTTCGAACGCCCCCTGTGGAGCGGGAACGAATCCCTGTTGGCTTTCTTAGAGCGTCCCCCGTGGAGTAAGAAATATCACGATTCCGCTTCGCTTCCGTGGCCCTCGCCGGAGGCGCGAAATGACGCTGTGCGTCCGCGAAATGGCACTTCGTGCCCGCCGGAGGTGCGAAAGACGCTGTGCGTCCGTGAAATGGTACTTCGTGCCCACCGTGAGGCGGGAAATGAGTCCTCGTTGGCTTTCTTAGAGCGTCCCCTGTGGAGCGGGAAATATCAGGATTCCGCTTCGCTTACGTGGCCCTCGCCGGAGGCGCGAAATGGCACTGTGTGCCCACCGGAGGCGCGAAAGACGCTGTGCGTCCCTGTGGAGCGGGAAACGAATCCCTGTGGGCTTTCTTAGAGCGTCCCCCGTGGAGTAAGAAATATCACGATTCCGCTTCGCTTACGTGGCTCTCGCCGGAGGCGCGAGGGGCACTGCGTGCCCGCATGGTGAGGGAAATGCGCTTCTTTTTGACGTCTACGGAGAGCACCCAGACCTTCACAATGTCGCCGACCTTGAGCACCTCGCTGGGGTGTTTGATGTACCGGTCGCTGATCTGGGAGATGTGTACCAGGCCGTCCTGGTGCACCCCGATGTCGATGAACGCGCCGAAATCGATCACGTTGCGCACGGTTCCCATCAGCTCCATGCCGGGCTTGAGGTCCTCCATGCTCAGCACGTCCGTGCGCAGCAGGGGCGGCGGCAGCTCGTCACGCGGGTCGCGCCCGGGACGCAGCAGCTCCGTGACGATGTCCCGCAGGGTCGGGACGCCGGTGTCCAGCTGTTTGGCAAGTGTCTCCTCGCCGACCTGTGCCACCTTATCCCGCAGGCCGTCCAGCCTTCCCGCGCGCACATCCTCCAACGTGAAGCCACAGCGCTCCAAGAGGGCCTTCGCCACCGCATAGCTCTCCGGGTGCACGGCGGTATTGTCCAACACGTTTTTGCTCTCGCTCACGCGCAGGAAGCCCGCGCACTGCTCAAACGCCTTGGGGCCGAGCTTCGGCACCTTCTTGAGCTCCGACCGGCTTTGGAATGCGCCGTTCTCCTCGCGGTACTTCACAATGTTCTTCGATACGGCGGACGATACGCCGGAAACCTTTTCCAACAGGGCCGGGGACGCCGTGTTCAGATCCACGCCCACGGTGTTCACGCAGTCCTCCACCACGCCGGAGAGCGCCTCGTTTAAGCGCTTGGGCGGCATATCGTGCTGGTACTGCCCCACGCCGATCGCCTTCGGGTCGATCTTGACCAGCTCCGCGAGCGGGTCCTGCAAGCGCCGCGCGATGGAAACCGCGCTGCGCAGGGTCACGTCGAAATCCGGGAACTCCTGGGCGGCCAGCTTGCTGGCGGAATAGACGGACGCGCCCGCCTCGCTCACCACCATGTACGAAACCCCGGCGCCCAGCTCGTGGATCACTTCCGCTGCAAAGATTTCCGTCTCCTTGCTGGCCGTACCGTTGCCGATGGCGATCACCTGCACCCCGTGCTTGCGGATCAACTCGGAGACGGTCTTCTTCGCCTCCTCGACCTTCGCCTTGGAATGCGTGGGATAGATCACGCCCGTATCCAGCACGCGGCCGGTCGCATCCACCACCGCCACTTTGCAGCCCGTGCGGTAGCCGGGGTCCAGGCCCATCGCCACGCGCCCCTTGACCGGCGGCTGCATCAAGAGCTGGCGCAGGTTGACGGAAAAGACCTTGATCGCGGCTTCGTCCGCGTTTTCCGTCAGGGTGTTGCGCACCTCCCGCTCGATCGCGGGGAAAATCAGGCGGCTGTAAGCGTCCTCTGCCGCCTCGCGCACCGCGTCCGTGCAGGGGGACCCCTCCTTGACCGCGACCGAATACACGATGTTCAGCCCGCGCGCCGGGTCCAGCGCCACGCTCACCTTCAAGAAGCCCTCGCGTTCGCCGCGGTCGGCCGCCAGGACGCGGTGCCCCGCCAGCTGCCGCAGGGGCTGCCGGAAGTCGTAGTACGGCTCATAGACGGATTCCTCCTCCGGCTTGGCGGCCTTGCTGACCAGCTCGCCCTGCGCCATCGTCACCACGCGCAAACGCTTGCGGATCCCGGCGTCGTCCGAAATCCACTCTGCGATGATGTCCTTTGCGCCCGCAAGCGCGTCCTCCGGCGTCTCCACGCCCAATTCGGGGTTGACGTAGGCTTCCGCCAGGTCGATGGGGTAGGAAGCCTTTGGGTCCTGTTTGTAGATTTCCTGCGCGAGGGGCTCCAAGCCCTTCTGCCGCGCCACGGATGCGCGCGTCTTGCGCTTTGGCCGGAAGGGACGGTAGATGTCCTCAATCTCCGACAGGGTCGAAGCGCCGTCCAGGGCCGCGGCGATCTCCTCGGTCATGCTGCCCGCGGCCGTGATGAGGCTCGCCACCTCCTGGCGGCGTTTCTCCAGCCCGCGCAGGTATTCCAGGCGCTCCGCAATTTCGCGCAGCGTCTGGTCGTCCAGGGAACCGTGGGCCTCCTTGCGGTACCGCGCGATAAACGGGATGGTGTTTCCCTCGTCGATCAACTCTATGACCTTTTCCACCTGCCAATTTTTGAGGTGGAACTGCTCTGAAAGTATCGTTACAAAATCCATCCGCTCACCATACCCTTGCCATCTGCGCCGCCGCGCTCTTCGCCTGCTCCATCCGCTCTGCGACCTCTTCCGGCGGGAGAAGGTCCGTCCCCTCTGCAAAGAGGCAATCGAAGCCCGGGATGCCGAAGAACTGCGAGAGGGCCTTCATCTCTTTTTCGCCCAGCTCCAAACCGGACGCCGCCCCGGTATAGAGGCCGCCCCGGGTGGTCAGATAGAGCAAACGGCTCGCCTTGCAGCACCCGATGCAGCCGGTATCGCCCTCGCCATAGCGGAACGTGATTCCCGGCACGGATACCGTCTCGATATACGCTTTCAGGATGGCCGGGAAGCTCAGCTCCCACATGGGCGCGGCGACCACGATGCCGTCCGCCGCGGCGAACCGGCGGGCCTCGGCGAACTCCGGCGCGTCGATCTTGCCTTGACTCTTGAGCGCCTCCCGGCGTTCCAGCTCTTCGCCGCGGATGCAATGGATGTCCGCCTCTGCCAAGCGGACCACATCGACGGTATCCTGGGGATGCGCCTTCCGATAGGCGTTGAGGAACGCGTCCGCCAGTTCGCGCGTCCGGCTGCCCGTGCGCAGGCAGGTGTCCACATACAGGAGGGTGCGGGGCGCGACCCATTTCTCCATCACATAGTCGTCCATCACAAAGCCGTTGCCGATGTCCGTCACGAGCGGATAGGCGACGGTAAAGCCCCGCGACCGGTAGCAGGCGATGGAGCCGTCGTTGTGCTTGTTGACCGTGAGCCAAATTTTCCGCAATCCTTCGCGGCGGCAGAGGTCGGTCATAAAGGCGATGCCGTGGGATGCGATCCCCTTGCGCCGGAAGGACTTTTCCACATAGATTTTGCTGAGGAACAGGCTGTCCCCGTCGCGGCGGATGCCGGTGTACCCGGCCTTTTGGCCGTCGTATAAAAAGAAATAGTAGTGATACCCTTCGTTTGCCATCTGTGCGCGCATGGCCGGGGCCGACTGGAATTTTTCAATCATGTAAGCGGTCTGCTCCGCGCCGATAATGGGGGTAAAATGATCCGTCCAGATGGGCTTTGCCAAAGCGGCCAGCTCGTCCACCTGTTCGGGAAAGACTTCAACCATTTGGATAACAGGCATGGAATGTTTCTCCTTTTTCTTGGATTCTTGGGTTCTATTATACGTGCTTTTCCAAATGGACGCAAGAAGGCCCCCGGCATATGCCGGGGGCCCCTTCCTTATGGATTCCGATTCTATTTCAAAGTCGGATATTCGCCGTCCACAAGATTCCAGACACTGGTGTCCCAACCGGCGTCGAGATACGTAGAAGCGTTCTTCATTTCCTCCTCGGTTTTTCCATAACCGCGGTACTTATCATTATCCCAGCCGGTAAAAAGCTGGCTGCCACGATAAAGGTTCCCCTTTAAGAAGAAGATGGATTCCGCGTCTACCGTTCCGTCGCCCAGTTCGCCGATGGACGGATGGGTATACGTATCGATATTTCCAAAGCTATCCGTCTGTGCATAGACGGTGCTGACCGTATAACAATTTGAAACGTCCCCATTGTTCAGGCCAATCAAACCGCCTGCCCGCGCACCTTTAATGGTGCCGATGGAATAGCTGTCCGTCACGGTTCCGGAATTGCTTCCCGCAATGCCGCCGTAATAATAATGCACCGTCTGATACGGATACCCAAATGGATTCCCGCTGACATCTGCAAAAGAAGCGCAGCCGCGGATCACGCCGTTGGTATCGTTGTCGCCAACTATACCGCCGACCTGCCAGATGTTTTGCAGCGGATCTCCCGCTGTGACGGTCCCGCTAACCGTGCAATTCTCGATGGTTCCCACGTTCCATCCGACCAAAATGCCGGAAACGCTGTGGGCGTTGACCACCGCATCCTCCACGGTCAGATTGCGGATGGTGCCGGAAGAGTAGGTAAACAGGCCGTTGTAACTCTTCAACGTTCCAACATTTAAGCCGGTAACCTTGTGCCCGTTTCCGTTCATATCTCCGGTAAATACATTCTCCGTGGGCTCATAATAAGTCCCGTACCACCAGTCATCAATTCTCTTCAATTCTCCAATCGGTTCCCAATTCGGATAGGCTTCGCTCAGGTCCACGTCATTGGCAAAAACAAAGTTGCAATGGGGATGCAGGCGGACATTGTACAGGTCCTCCGCGTCGCGGATGATATGATCGTCGCGTTCGCAATCCGGATTCTCGGGTTCCTCCGGGTCGGTGCCGGGCTCTTCGCCGCTGTCTGCCTCTTTTACAGTGAACTCAATCACCTTCGGGCCGTTCACCACGGGGATGGTGACAAATTGCGCCAACTGAACCGCCGGATCGTATTCATAGCCTTCCGGCGCGGTCACATAGTGCGCCGTGGCCGTATCGGTCTGCGCTTCCGCCACCGGCGTAAAGGAGTGGGACGCCTTTGACAGGCCGCTGTAGATCTTCGAATAACTCTGATCCAGCAATGCGCCGGTCTCCGTATCGCGGAAATCCACGCGCACCTGATACGCTTCGGGATGCTCCTCCGGGTCCGGGTCGGTGCCGGGCTCTTCGCCGCTGCCCACCTCTTTTACGGTGAACTCGATCACCTTCGGGCCGTTCACCACGGGGATGGTGACAAATTGCGCCGTCTGTGTCGCCGGGTCGTATTCATAGCCTTCCGGTGCGGTTACATAGTGCGCCGTGGCTGTATCGGTCTGCGCCGCTGCTACCGGTGTAAAGGTATGGGACGCCTTCGACAGGCCGCCGTAGGTCTTCGAATAACTCTGATCCAGCAATGCGCCGGTCTCCGTATCGCGGAAATCCACGCGCACCTGATACGCTTCCGGATGCTCCTCCGGGTCCGGGTCTGTTCCCGGGTTGGGGCCAGGCTCCTCGCCGCTGTCTTCCGGCTTTACATCAAACGTAATGGTTTCCGGAGTAGCGGCGCCCCCTGCATCCACCGTTACACTAAAGGACTGCGAAGCAGGATCAAATACATAGCCCTCCGGTACTGGGGCCGTAATGGTCTCAGTTCTTCCTGCCCAATCCGGCGTTGCAATGGTGTATTTGCCCGGAACCTCCAGCGAAACCTTCTTAGTCTCCGTAAGCAACTGATTGTTCACCGTATTCTGATAATGCAAGACATACTCAATCGTCTTGGCTTCTTCCTCAACAACCGTAAAGACAACCGTCGCCGGGGTTGCGGTGCCCGTCTCATCATTAACCGTCACCGCGCTGGACTGGTCCGCTGCTACCGGGCTGTACACATAGCCCTGCGGTGCATCATAGTCCGCCGCGGCAATCGTGGTATC
>NZ_JADNJD010000023.1:0-32563 GCF_015554745.1 Anaeromassilibacillus sp. 1001302B_160321_C8
TTCGGCATCGTGAAGGTGTACGTGCAGCCGTCCGCTGCAAACTCGATGTCCTCGCCGTTGAGCTGCGCTCCGGAGAACGCGCCCTTGGTCGGGGTGAAGGTGAAGACCAGCTCTTCGCCCGGCATCACCTTTGCGCCGTAGACCGCATCTGTGGAGATGATCTCCTCCGCATTGCCCTCGACGCTCATCGATGCGTTGCCGCCCCACTGCACCGTCAACAGCTGTGGCTCTTCAATACTGCTGCCAGCCAAAACGACTTGGATGGTGACAGCACAAGGGGGCATGACAAATGTATATGTGCCATCTTCCTGCGGGGTAACGTCAACCGTAAATCCATCTTCGTCAATGACCGTTACCGATTCGACGTACTTTCCACTTTCGACATCCGCCACGGTAACAGTGACGAGATCGTTTTCCAGGGCTTCGGCTTGGTCAACTGTGACCGTCGCCGTTCCACCTGTTACATCTGCCACGGAGACATCATACGTTGGAGGATTCACCAGATCGCCCCATGCATCGAAGGTGTACAGGGAATACCCAAAAGAGGTACTGCGCGACACGCCCTGCATGCGGAGATAGCGGCCCGTTCCCTGGACTTCCAAAATCTGTTCCCCGTCCTCAGAAGCCGTGCCGGAATAAATGGTCGTGTAGGTTTGGTTATCGTCTGAAGTCTGGATGAGATATTCCGTTGCATAGGCCGCTTCCCAAACGAGACGAACCTTATTGATGTTGTACGTATCGCCGAGATCGATGGTGATCCAAGCATTGTCGAGGTCTTCCGCAGGAGAACCTTCGATATAGGAACTCCAGCGGGTAGAATCGCTGCCATCCGTTACATTGTTGGCAGGATAGTCTTCCTCTTCAAGGCTTGCAAAGGCCTCTTTGCCTTCTGCAATGCTGACCGGACTAGTATCGATGGTCCAGGTGCGTGTGCTGGAAACCGTTTCCCCATCGCGGACATAAGAAGCTACAACGGTGTATTCGCCGGTAGTCGTTCTGGGAATGCGGACGGTAAAGTTCTGCACCTGGCGGTCTCCGCCGTCCGGATCGCCGGCTGCTTTCATATTGTACGTCTTTGTCTCGCTGGAGATTTCCTGGCCATCCTTTTCAACCGTCAAGGTGACTTCCAGACCATCCAGATCTTCGTTTAGGTCATTGAGGATGGTAACGGGCAGCTCTTTGACAGTGCCCGGCCGGACGGTTTCCGACCAGTCTTTGATGATAATTCCGACCGGTGCAAACGCATTGCGGAACGCTTCTTTGATGCAGGGACGCACGGTCGGATCGGTGATATCCGGCATCAGAATGTCACTGGTTGCACCGCCCGCGTTCGGTTTGGAATACGTCAAGCCAGCAAAGTGCATGATGCCCACATAGTGGCGTCCCTCACGCCAGAATTCCGTCGTCTGTGCAATCGCTTTTGCGTAGAATTCCAGGCGTTCTTCGCGTGTTGCATCAGGCATCCATGTGTTGTAATATCCGCCGGTCAGCGAGGTCGGATCGCCATAGCGGTCCAGCCAGAGCCAGCCATACTCATTCAGGATCTTGGGATTGTCATTGCCCCAGGAATCCCGGTTACTGCTCTTCATCTCGGTGTTGGGGAAGCTGTTCAAATCGGAAAGGGTAAAGGAATTGTTGAGGAACAAGTACGGATGGCATTCGCAGGAGTCGGTGTCGCTCTGCGGTTCCGTCCAGCCGTTGTCCCAAGGACGATTCTGAATGTCGTAATCGCGCACCGCACGAATGGTCGCCGAGTATTCCGGAAGGTTCGTCGCCTCGTTTTGAATATCCCAGATAATCAAAGACGGATTATTGCACCGTTCATCCATCCAGGTGAGGATTTCCGGCGTGAGGGTTTCCTGGGTGCAGCCATCGGAGCAGCCGCCAAAAACGGCGTATTCGTCCATAATCAGCATGCCTTCTTCATCGGCAATGTCATACCAGATGTCCGGCGCAAAGCCAACGTGGAAACGGAAAGAATCCCAGTGCATGTCCTTAAACTCCTGATAGAGCGCGCGCGCCCAGTCGGGATCAAAGGGATGGTCTGCACGGAGCGGATCCTCATAGAAGCGGTTCATGGCGATATTGGTGCCATTCAGATAATGCACTTTGCCATTCAACATGGGAAGTTTTGTATCCGGATCAAAGTAGAAAGTGCGCATACCAAAGCGGTCGGAATACGTGTCGCCGTTGGTGATGACTTCGATCTCATACAGGAAGGGGTTACTCGGAGTCCAGAACTTGTCCTCTGTGCAATCCTCGATGGTGATCGCATCGACGTCAAATTTCATGCTGCTGTTGGCCGGAACGGTGACACCCGGTTCCGTATATGTGCCAACCAGCTTCTTTTCCTGGGTGGGTTCCCCGTTTTCATAGACGCCCAGCTCGTAGATGTGGAAAGTGACGTCCGTCGTCACATCGGTATCCGATGTGTTTTCCAATGTGGTGCGGGCCTGGATGGAGCCATTTCCCAGATCGGGCGCGGTTTGCAATGCAGTGACCGTCGGATTATCATGGAGAATCAGCGTCACGCTGTCGATGATACCCGAATAGAAAGAATTGCGCTCACCATCAGTGCCAACGTGTGCTGGGCAGTTGGGATCATCTTTTTGCTGGATGTAGTTCCCCAACATAATGACGATTTCGTTTTCTCCGGCATGGAGATAGGGGGTGATGTCTGTGTTCGACGAGGTATAGTTGTATTGGTAGTCGCCGGCATATTGTCCATTCACATAGATATAGCGTCCATAGTACGCTTTTCCAATGCGCAGGGTCGCATTTCCCGTAGGGGCCTCCGGCAGGGTGACCGTCGTGCGATACCACAATGCGGAAGTCACATAATTGGGCATTTCAATGCTCGCCTGATCCCAGAAACCAGGAACGGGGATGGAATTGTCAAAGGTTTGCGGGATCGCCTGCGGGACAGCGTCCCCGGCAGCGAACGATGTACTCGTGCACTCCCAGATGCCGTTCATATTGAGTTCGATACGTTCGCCTTCTTCCGGCAAACGCTCCACCGTGAAACGGTCGATCGGCTTTGCATAGCTAAAGGCGATGCTGTCCAGATACAGCTCTCCATCTTCAAGGAGCGTGACGGTCACGATATCTCCCGACTGGAGGGGGATTTCTTTTTCGCCTGCGCTCGCATAATAATGGGGACGGGTGGCGGCAAGCGTAGTTTCCTTTGAAGAGTCGTTGATTGCGAGGGATATGGGTGTATCCGATCCTGCGCGGTATTTCAGATTATAAACGTTGATTTCCCCGATATCCTCCGGAATGGTAAAGGAGACGGATTGGCCTGCCTGGTCCAGCTTGGCAACCGTTCCAATTGTGGACATAATATCTTCCGTAACAGTTGCGCCATTCAAAGTGGCGTTTTTCGCCAGCACCGTGCTGGCGGCAATGTTTTCTTCTGTATTGAGCGGTCCATAGGAGAGCGTGAAGTAGTCCAGGTTTACGTCCACCTGCGGCACTAGCTTAATCGTGGAACCCTCCGGGATATAGAGAGCGTCGGACTGGGCAATCTTCAGGGAATCCATGTACCATCCCTGTGTAGTCGAGAAGTTAATGGCGCCGATCTCTTCGTAGTTCCCATCGTCCTGGAGCAGATACACAAGGATCGTAGCGGTGTTTGGGGAGGCATATGCAACGGAGATGCGGTTTGCCTGGGTGGTGCTCTCCAAGATAAACCCCTTCCCGCCGGTGCTACCCATGTATGCCCCGCCGCTGGCTAGCTCGTCCTGAACAATGTTTCCATTGATGACTTCCCCGTCTGCGTTGACGACCGTGGTGCTTTCCGCCTCAAAACGGGAGGAAGGGACGCGGCGGTAGGTGGGGACGATGGACAAATCGGTATCCGCCTGGCAGATGAGCGTGCCGTCTTCCTGGACTTGGCCGATCATTTCTTCGCCATTTACCAAGACAGATTCCAATTCGCAATTGTCCGATGGCAAAAAGCGGATAAGGGCCTCTCCACCTTTCGGGGCCCAAGTGCCAGTGGAGCAGATCGTCCAACCATTGGAAGAACTTTCAATCGCTACGTTGACCGTATCCGTTGTAACGGGCTGCTCTTCGGAAAGGGTTCCGTATACTTCAAACTCATAGAGCGAGGTGCCGTAATCTTGGCGGTATACGGAGTTTGCATACATACGGATGTAACGGCCTGTTCCAGAGAGCTCCAGGTTCTGGACGGACGCTCCGCTGGCGGAACCGTTGTAAATGGTGGTAAACGTTGTGTAATCGTTGGATACCTGGATGTCGTAATCCGGCGAATAAGCGGCTTCCCAATTGAGAACAACGCGGGAAATGTCATAGACAGCGCCGAGATCAATGCAGATCCAGTTTTCATCTGTGGGGCCGTGCTGCTGCGGATAATAAGGACCGGAAGCCCATCGTGTGCTAGTGGTTCCATCCACCGCCATAGATGGGGTGATCTCCGGATTATTATAATCGGCGCGGCTTGTAGTAGCTGGTTTGTTTAATGCGATGTTCTCTTCCGCTGCAAAGGCTGCCGTGGGAGAGAATCCGATGCAGGTTAGCACCATGGACAGCGCTAATAAAAGCGCTGTAAGCCTCTTTTTCATAATCTGTTGTTTCCCCCTTTTTTCAAATGCTGTTTGCTTTGGACTTTTTGTATACGGCCCTCCTTTCTGTAATAGCAGATTCAAATTTGGATTCCCCAAATGATTGATAAAGTTGAAAAAATACTTCAAGGTTATATATAATATAATCACAAATTAAAATGAATTTCAATCTACTTTATAGAACCATTCAACAAAAAAACACCGTTAAAATACACAATTTATTGCTTTCAAAATTTACCTTGCTCTTGAGGAAAGCGAATGATACAATGAAGCTGGAAAGAAGGGATATTGTGGAAGGATCGGATTATTTTTTAGACTCCGGAGGGTTGAACTTACAGCAGGATATCTGGCACATCTTTGAAACCATCCAAGCGCCGCGTACCTATGCAAAAGGAGAAATGATCTATTTGCAAGGGGAACGGGCGGATTGTCTCTACTATTTGAAAGCAGGGCGGGTAAAAATTTTTCTGACCTCTGAAAATGGGATGGAAAAGACACTGACCATTTTAGAAAGCGGGAAGCTCTTTGGGGAAGCAGCCTTTTTAGACCGCCTGCCGCGCATGTCTTCCGCACGGGCCCAGATCCAATCCGAAATTATCGCCGTAGACCGGCCGCACTTGATGCAATATTTTAGTGAGAAGCCTGCTTTGGCGATGGACTTGCTGGAATATTTGGCGCGCACGGTGCGGATGCTTTCGGCGCAGGTGGATCATATGACCTTCCTTCAAGCAGACCAGCGGATTGCCCAGTTGCTTTTGAACTTGGCGGCTGCGCAAGAGCGGCATACGGTACATTGTACCCATGAGGAACTTGCCGGGCTCGCGGGAGCTTCCCGTGTAACGGTGAGCAAAACTTTGGGGGACTTTGTCCGCCGTGGCTGGATTGCCACGCATTACCGGGAAATCGGGATTTTAAATGGGGAAGCGTTGCGCAGGTTTGCATTTGCTTCGCGCGATAAATAAAAGCGGCAAATAAAAAAGCTGCATGGCATTCTGCCATGCAGCTTTTTTATACCGGTTTGGTTCAAGCAAACGGTTTAGCGTTCCTCCAACGGGACATACTTCCGATGCTCGGAAATGCTCTTATATGCAGGGCGGATGATCTTGCCGACGTTGATCTGCTCCTCCAGCAAGTGCGCGCTCCAGCCTGCGATACGCGCCATAGCGAATACCGGGGTAAAGAGTTCCGACGGCAGGCCGAGCATGTGATAAACAAATCCACTGTAGAAATCGATGTTGGCGCTGACGCCCTTATAGGTTTTGCGCTCTTCTCCAATTACGATCGGCGCGAGACGTTCCACACGGGAATACAGGCCGTATTCGTCGGAGAGTCCCTTTTCTTCCGAAAGCTTTTTGACAAACTTCTTAAAGACGTTGGCGCGCGGGTCGGAAATGGAGTAGACCGCGTGGCCCATGCCATAGATTAAGCCGGACTTGTCAAACGCCTGCTTGTTGAGCAGGGCGTGCAGGTAACTGCGGATCTCATCCTCATCTGTCCAATCCTTGATGTTCTTTTTCATGTCCTCGAACATCTTGACGACTTTGATATTGGCGCCGCCGTGTTTCGGCCCTTTCAGGGAGCCAAGTGCGGCGGCGATGACCGAATAGGTGTCCGTACCGGAAGAAGCGACGACGTGCGTTGTAAAGCTCGAATTGTTGCCGCCGCCATGCTCCGCATGCAGCACCAGGGCAAGATCCAGGATGCGGGCTTCCAGATCGGTATACGTATGATCCAGACGCAGCATATAAAGGATATTCTCTGCGATGGAGAGTTCCGGTTGGGGCGCATGGATGAAAAAGCTGTTAGAAGGATGCAGCTCACGGTAGTATGCCTGGTAGCCATAGACAGCCAACTGCGGGAACAGGGCGATCAGTTCGATGCACTGGCGCAGGACGTTGGGGAGGGAGGTGTCGTTCCCCTTCTCGTCGTAGGCATACAGGGTCAATACACTGCGCGCCAAGGTATTCATCATATCGGAGGTCGGCGCCTTCATGATAATATCCCGCACGAAGTTGGTTGGCAAGGTGCGGTATTTGTTCATAATCTGCTTAAAATCGTCCAGCTGCTGCGCATTGGGTAGTTCACCAAACAACAGAAGATAGACGGTTTCCGCAAAGCCAAAACGGTTTTCGCGGAGGAAGCCTGCGACCAGCTCTTCCACGTCGATGCCGCGGTAGTACAGTTTGCCCTCGCAGGGTACCGTTTTTCCGTCCACCACTTTTGAAGAAATAATATCGGAAATTTCCGTCAAGCCGGTCAATACGCCCTTTCCGTTGATATCGCGGAGGCCGCGTTTCACGTCGTATTTTGCATATAGGCTGGTGTCGATGGTACTATGCGATTTACAAAGTTCAGTCAACTCCAAAATCTCCGGCGTAATTTCAAAGAATTCGTTGTTCTCGTTTTTTGCCATTCTGATTCCCCTTTTCCAAGTATGATAATAGGGGGAGACATCGCACGAAACTCCCCCGGGGCGAGACCGGCAGATCCTTCTTTCCCGTCCCACCGGGTTCCTTTTTGCCCAAAACAATTAACTAATATAATTAAGTATATAACATTTCGAATATTTTAGCAAGAATTCTTGTGTTAACGAACTGTGAACTCTGTGCGAAATTGCATAAAATTCACAAAGGATAGGGGAGGAAACACGCAAAAACAATGCAATATAGGTGGTGTTTCTTAAACAAAATATGTATAAAAATTCAATATATACATATGGGTTTAGAGGGCTGTGCCCTTGCAAGGATGATCCGGCTGGATTAAAATAAGAAAAAAAGAGTCCCCTGCGGGGTGGAGAAACGAGGGATTTTCTTGCTGAAAGAATTGTTAAAACAGAACCGAAGTTACCGAGGATTCGATGAAAGCCGCAAAATTACAAGGGAAGAGCTGGAAGACCTGGTGGATTGCACGCGCTATACGCCTTCCAGCGTCAACATGCAGCCGTTCAAATACTATTTGGCCTGTGAGCCTGAGACGGTGGCTAAGATTCAGCCGCTCACAAAATGGGCCCGCGCCTTGCCGCAGATGACCCTGCCGCACCCGGGCCATTGCCCAACAGCCTTTATTGTCATCTGCCAGGATACCAACCTGAATCCGGCGCTCCAGCGGTTTCAGAAGGATGTCGGAATCGTGGCGCAGACCATGCTTCTGGCCGCTGTAGAAAAAGGGCTGGGCGGCTGCATGATCGGCAATTACAATCCGGATGAGGTGAAGCAGGCGCTCAGCCTGGCAGACCACCTGACGCCGGTGCTTTTGGTTGCCTTGGGTAAGCCGGATGAAACCATTGTCCTAACCGAGGTGGGGGAGGACGGTTCCACCGATTATTACCGCGATGAAAACGACGTGCATTATGTCCCCAAGCGCCGCTTGCAGGATATTTTGCTTTGAGGAGGGATGAGGCTTTGGACCGTTCGCCTCTTGTGGTTGGCATTGCGGGAGGAACGGGCTCCGGCAAAACGACGTTGGCCAATAAATTGAAGGCAGCTATCGCGGAAGATGCGCTGATCCTGTCCCACGATTTTTATTATCGTGCAAATACGGAGATCCCATTCGAAGAGCGGGCCAAAAGGAATTACGACCACCCGGATGCGTTTGATACCGATCAAATGATTACGGATGTAAAAAAGCTCAAAAACTTTCAGGCGGTCGACCATCCGGAATATTCCTTCGTCACGCATTCCCGCACGGAGCATACTGTCCATGTGGAGCCCGCGCCGGTGATTATCCTGGAAGGGATCTTGATCTTTGCGAATGAACAGCTGCGCGATCTGATGGATATCAAGGTGTTTGTCGATACGGATGCAGATATCCGTTTGATCCGCCGCCTGCTGCGCGATGTGAAAGAGCGGGGACGCAGCATGGATTCTGTGCTTCAGCAGTACACGAGTACGGTAAAACCGATGCATGAGAAGTTTGTCGAACCGAGCAAACGGTATGCGGACATCATCGTCCCGGAAGGCGGGGAAAACCAAGTGGCACTGCATATGCTGGTAGACCGGATACAAGCGCTCCTGCACCATACGACTCTACATGATCTCTGCTGAGAGGCGTTTGCCGGATAAAGTGGCCGAAAGTCCAGTATGCTTGGATTTCCAGGCCGTCTTTTATGGATAGGCTGCTTTATCCTGATGGATATGAAAATTCCCACAGGATAGAAAAGGGAGACCAAATGCGATGCTGTGAAGGAAAGCCATTTGCCCGCTTTTGGATTCCATTGAAAAAACGGCTGGGTTGCAGTAAAATAAAGTTAGATTTATCTATAAAATGCGGCAACTAGGAAAAAAGGAGTGAAAGCAATATGGTGTATAAGACGTTTCAAGATTTGAAATTATCGGCGTTGGGCATGGGCTGTATGTGATTGCCGGTGTTGAACGGCGACGACGCGAAAGTGGATGAAAAGGCCGCCGCTGAGATGGTCGGCTATGCGATGGCGCACGGCGTCAACTACTACGATACCGCTTGGGGCTATCACAGCGGCCAATCGGAGCTTGTCCTTGGCAAGGCTTTGGCGCAATATCCCCGGGAAACGTTCTATCTGGCGGACAAGTTCCCTGGCTATGACCTTTCCAACATGGGCAAGGTCCAGGAGATCTTTGAAGAACAGCTGAAAAAATGCGGCGTGGATTATTTTGATTTCTATCTGTTCCACAATGTCTGCGAGATGAATATCGATGCCTATCTGGACCCGCAGTATGGCATCTTCGAGTATCTGATGGAACAGAAGAAGAACGGCCGGATCCGGCATTTGGGCTTCTCCTGCCATGGGAATCTCCCCGTGTTGAAGCGGTTCCTGGAGGCTTACGGCAGCCACATGGAGTTCTGCCAGCTACAGATCAACTATATAGACTGGACGTTCCAAAACGGCAAGGAAAAGGTGGATTTGCTCAACGAGTACCATATCCCTGTCTGGGTGATGGAGCCGCTGCGCGGCGGACGGCTGGCCCGCCTCTCCGAGCAGGAGGCCGCGCCACTGAAGGCTATGCGTCCGGAGGAGACCATCCCCGCTTGGGCGTTCCGCTTTTTGCAGAGCATCCCGAGCGTGACGATGATTTTGTCCGGTATGTCCGACATGGAACAGATGAAGGCAAACATCGCTACCTTTGCGGAGGAAAAGCCCCTGAGTGCAGGGGAGATGGAGGGCCTGCTGGAGATGGCCCAGGGAATGGTGAGCAAGAGCGCGCTGCCCTGCACAGCCTGCCACTACTGCGTCAGCCACTGCCCGCAGGGGCTTGACATTCCATCGTTGTTGGCGCTGTATAATGAGCATAGTTTTACCGGAGGCGGCTTTATCGCGCCCATGGTGGTCTCCACGATTCCCAAGGAGAAGCAGCCGAGCGCCTGCATTGGATGCCGGAGCTGCGAAGCGGTCTGCCCGCAGCAGTTGAAAATCTCGGAGGCAATGGCCGATTTTGCAGCAAAACTGGGCGCTTGAGATACGGCCCGATCGGATTTCCTTCCGAAAAGAATACAAAGACGGCCGGCAGCGGGACATCCCGTTGCCGGCCGTTTTCCGGCCACATTTTCTTTGTCCCGTTCAGCCCGTTCCCCGAAAAAACTCTAAGGGTGCCAATCGTTTGCCACGTACTTTGCGGGAAAGCGGATGCAGCGGATTTCGTGCGGTGGATTTCAGCGGTTCCAAGTGATTTTATCCCTGGTAATGTCTGAAAGCGTTGCGCAGCCGGTCATTTTCATCACATCGCGCAGCTCCGCGAGGACTTTCTGGGTGTACACCGTTACGCCCTCTGCGCCGCCTCCACAGGCGGCAACCACATAAGGCCGCCCGATCAGGACAGCGTCGGCCCCCAAAGCGAGCGCTTTAAAGACGTCTACGCCGGTGCGGATGGCGCCATCCACGAAAATTTTGACCCGTGTGCCCACGGCGTCCCGGATGGCGGGAAGCATCTCCGCCGGCGCCGGGGTATGGTCCAAAACGCGCCCGCCGTGATTGGACACCACGATGCCATAGGCGCCGGTTTCAACGGCCTTCCTGGCACCCTCCGGCGTCATAATGCCCTTGAGCAGGAACGGGAGTTTGGTGGACGCGAGGATTGCTTTCAATTCGTCTACATCCTTCGAGCAGACCGGTTTCCCGGCGGCAGCTAGGAGAGGGAGCCCGGCAGAGTCGATGTCCATGCAGAGCGCCATTGCGCCAGCTTGCTCGGCCAGATGGATTTTTTCCAGGACCTTCTCCCGGTCCCAGGGTTTTATGGTCGGGACAGCGGCGCCGCCTGCCGCTGCCACGGCGGTGAGCGGGTCGGTAAAATAGTAATCCGCCGCGCCATCCCCGGTGAACGCGGCGCATCCTGCCGCAATCGTCCCGGGCACTAACGCTTCCGCGTAGGTTTTTTCGTTTAAGTAGCCATTATAGTTGTTGGACAGGCCGCTGATGGGTGCGGCAAACACCGGGCCCGCGAACGTTTTATCAAAGAAGGAACAAGAGGTGTCCTGCCCCCGGTCGGTGTAGAGCAAATCCATGTGGATTTTGATGCTTGCCAAATATTCGTAGCTGTGTGTAAAAGAGCTCCCCGTACCCTTGCCGCCGGTTCCCGGGATTTCTCCGCGGCAGGCAATGCCGTTGCATTCGCGGCATACCCGGCAATTCGGGGCCATTGTTTTTCGAGCATTTTCCAAAATTTCGCGATACTCCATGATACATTCCGCCTTTCTTGAGAGAAAGTATACCATATTTTTCACTGGTTTCCAATGCAGAATGGCCGAATGTATCCATGCTTAAAAGGGCGTGGCAATTTTTGCCACGCCCAATGGGTGCGATCTTCTAGGAAAGCGCTTCGTGGGGCTGCAACGTAAAATCGGTGATAACCTCCTTTTCGCTGCCCTCCGGGGAATAGACAAAGCGGTCGATATGTTCCCCTTCATAAAAGTATTTTGGCGGCGCGGGCCGGTAATGATAATCAAAGGTGTCGATGATGACCAATTTCACCTTCATCCGCGCGGGGAGGATGCTCTTTATGTAGACGCTTGCCTGCTGGCCGGGGATGACGTCCTCGCGGGTTTCCGCCAATCCCGCCAGGTTGGGCGATAGCTCTACAAAGATCCCATATGGTTCCACGGAGCGCACAATCCCGGCGACGGTCTCCCCTGCGGAAAACAGGGCGACGTTTTCCTCCCAGGTGCCGAGCAGCTCCTTGTGGCTCAGAGTGATGCGGCCGTTTTCAATGGACTTCACCACCGCCCGGATGTTCATGCCAACGGTAAACCGTTCGCGGGGATGATCGATGCGGGAGACCGAAACGGCGTCGATGGGAAGCAGGGAGACAATTCCGCAGCCAATGTCTGCAAATGCCCCGAAGTTTTCCAAATGGGTGATCTGGGCGTTGATGATGTCGCCCGGGACCAGGCGGCGGATGAACGCCTCCCGGCATTTTTCCTGCGCGGCCCTGCGGGAAAGCAGCGCGGTTGTGCGGCCGTCCCCATCCTTCTGAAAGCCGGTCACAACGAAGCAGACGGGCCGGTTTACGCGGGAGATGATGGCGATGTCGCGCACCGTGCCTTCGCGAATCCCAAGGGCCCCCTCATCGCGCGGGATAATCCCTTTGACGCATCCCAAATCCACGAGCAGGTTGTGCGAACTGTCGCATACCAGCGCGCGCCCCTCCAAAATTTGACCCGTACGGCAGGCTTCGATCAGTGCAGCGGTGCTTTGCAGCGCGGCGCGGTTTTCTGCCGTATCGATCAGCCAGCCCTCGGGATAGTATTCAACCATTTTGAACCCTCCTTATCTCTTACATGGTTATCTATATGCGTTTTAAGGCGGTGGCATTCGTTCGGAAGGAGGGCCGCAGGCAGTTTTCTTTGTGCATTTCCGCAGCGTGCCTGCCGCAAAAGTGATTTTTTTGTGAATTTCCGACGGCTTATCTTGCATATTTACCGAGAATATACTATGATTGTCATGTTGTCCCATCCAAAAGGGAAAATCTGATTGCTAAGAAAGAGAGAGTTTTGAACATGAACAATAAGAGACGTAGAGTAATCAGCGCACTGTTGGCGTGCGCATTGATTGTTTCCCTGACAGCCTGTTCCGGGGATACGGATACTTCTTCGGAGGAGACCAGCAGCGCTTCCCAGACCGAGTCTGCCACATCTTCAGAGGCTTCAACGGAAACAGTGGAGATCCCGGCGGACGCGGAGGACCATGTACGCCCCGATGACGGCAAAGAGGTCGGGTATCAGCTGGAGAAGCCCGCGGACGGCGAAGAGATCGCCGTGCTGCACACCTCGATGGGGGATATCCGGATCCGCCTGTTCCCGGATGCAGCGCCCAAAGCGGTGGAGAATTTCAAGGGCTTGATCAACGATGGCTATTACAATGGGATTGTATTCCACCGTGTCATTGATAACTTCATGATCCAAGGCGGCGACCCGACGGCCACCGGAAGCGGCGGCGAGAGCATCTGGGGCGAGCCGTTTGAGGATGAATTCAATACGAACCTCATCAATCTGCGCGGCGCGCTTTCCATGGCAAATTCCGGCGTGGACACCAACGGCAGCCAGTTTTTTATTGTGCAGTGCAAGGATACCGTCACGGATGATACAGCGGAATCCATGATGACCACCATGTATATGAACCGTGAAACCTGCAAGGCGACGCTGATGCTGAACGAGAAGGCGGCTTCCGGCGCAAGCCAGGAGGAGCTGAACGCCTACGTTGACGGGCTCAATAACACGCTGAACCAGGAATATATGAATGGGGTTCCGGAGGATCAGAAAGCGGTCCTGCAAAAGGCGATTGACCTTTATAAGGAAGTCGGCGGCACGCCGCACCTCGACTACAAGCACACGGTATTCGGCCAGGTGTTTGAAGAGGATATGGCCGTTGTTGACCAGATTGCTGCGGTGGAAACGGATGAAAACGATAAGCCGACAACGGATGTGACCATTGAAAGCGCGGAGATCACCACTTACCACGCGGAGTAATGCGCTTTTCCCCAACGACTAAGGAGAGAAAATCACCATGAATGAGAACAATCAGCCAAACCAGCAGGGTGGGCAGGAGGGGCAGCAAACCCCTCCAACGCCGCAGCCGCCCTATCAGCCGCCCTACGGTTCTCAGCCGCCTTATGATGGGCAAACGCCCCCGCCGTACCAGTCCCCCTATGAGAAGCCGGGACAGCAGCCCTATCAGCCGCCTTATGGCGGGTATCCGCCGCCAGAGCCACCCAAAACGCGGGCGCCCCTCAATCCGGAGACGATCAAATTGTTCAATATCTTGTCCTATTTTAGCTTCCTATGGCTGGTGGGGCTGATCGCCGATGGGCATAATCCAAAGGTGCGCTATCATGTGAACCAGGGGATCCTCCTCACCATCTTTGAGGTGGTACTGGGGCTGGTGGTCAGCTTGCTCAGCAGCCTGTTTACGTCCCTATTTTCTGTGGCGCTGGGCGGGGTTATGGTCTTTGCGCAGCTGGGAAGCACCCTTGTTGGGCTGGTCCAACTGGCGCAGTTTGGAGCGGTTGCCGCTTTGATTATTGTCGGCGTTATGCATGCCGTGCAGGACCGGGAAGAGCCGTTGCCCTTGATCGGTTCCCTGTTTACCATACTAAAATAAGCCCTTGCATTATTTGGACAAAATAGCGGGAGAATTTCCCCAAGATTTCTACTTATAAAATATCGCCTATTGCATTGACAAATCGATGTGGTAGGCGATATAATTTTTTATGTTTTTGCAAGAACGGTTAAAGAAAGTTGCAGAAAATGCGCAGAAAGTGAATAAAAAAGAGGAATTCTGAAAGATTTTGTTTGGAATTCCGCATAGGAGGGAGAATATGTCCGTAAAGTATATTTTTGTCACAGGAGGCGTTGTCTCCGGTTTGGGGAAGGGGATCACAGCGGCTTCCCTGGGGAGGCTATTAAAAGCGCGCGGCCTGCGCGTGACCATGCAGAAATTTGACCCGTATTTGAATGTGGACCCCGGAACCATGAACCCGTTCCAGCATGGCGAGGTATTCGTCACAGACGATGGTGCGGAGACGGATCTGGATTTGGGGCACTATGAGCGCTTTATCGACGAAAATCTGTCGCAAAACAGTAACGTGACGTCGGGCCGCGTCTACTGGAATGTAATCCAGAAGGAGCGCAACGGCGACTATGGCGGCGGAACGGTACAGGTGATCCCTCATATCACAAATGAAATTAAGGCGCGCATTTCCGCGGGAAAGGAAAACGTGGATGTTGCGCTGATCGAGGTCGGCGGGACGGTGGGCGACATTGAAAGCCTGCCGTTTTTAGAGGCGATCCGCCAGTTTGCGGTCGAGGTGGGCCGTGCCAACTGCCTGTTTATCCATGTGACGTTGGTCCCGTATATCGCCTGCTCCCATGAGCAAAAGACAAAGCCCACACAGCACAGCGTGAAAGAGCTTTTGAGCTTGGGTATCCAGCCGGATGTGATTGTCCTGCGCTCGGAGAAGCCGGTAGGGGAGGAGCAGAAGAAAAAGATTGCCCTGTTCTGCAATGTGCGCGAGGATTGCGTCATTGAAAACCTGGACCTGCCGCTTTTGTATGCGGTCCCTCTGGCTTTGCGGGACGAACGGCTGGACGATATTGTCTGCCGCCACTTTGGTTTGGATACGAACGGGCCTGATTTGGGCGAATGGATCTCCATGGTGGATACCGCGATGAATCTGAAATCCGAGGTGACCATCGCGCTGGTAGGAAAATACATCGAATTGCACGACGCCTATCTCAGCGTAGCGGAAGCGCTCACCCATGGCGGCATTGGAAACGAAGTGAAGGTCAAGATCCAATGGGTGGATTCCGAGCAGATTACGTTTGCAAATGTGGCGGAAATCCTTGGGGATGCCGATGGCATTTTGGTCCCCGGCGGCTTTGGACAGCGCGGCGTAGAGGGGAAAATTGAGGCGATCCGGTATGCGCGCGAACAGAAAATCCCGTTTTTGGGGATCTGCCTGGGAATGCAGCTGGCTGTGGTCGAATATGCGCGGCATGTGCTCGGCTATGCCGATGCAAATTCCGTGGAATTCGACCCGCAGACCCAGCACCCGGTGATCGACTTGATGCCGGAACAAAAGGATGTGGTGCAGTTGGGAGGCACCATGCGCTTGGGAAAATATCCCTGCAAGCTGGAAGAGGGTTCGAAAGCAGCTGCTCTGTATGGGGAGCCGTTGATTGAGGAACGGCATCGCCATCGCTTTGAGGTGAACAACGATTTCCGGGAAGTTTTGGAAGAGGCTGGTGTATGCTTCTCCGGGAAATCGCCGGACGGCCGGATCGTCGAGATGATGGAATTGCCGGATCATCCCTGGTTTATCGCAGCCCAGTTCCATCCGGAGTTTAAATCCCGCCCGAACCGCCCGCATCCCCTTTTTAAGGGGCTGATTGCCGCGGCAAAACAACGCCGGGAAAAGAAATAAATATAGAATATTTGGGAAGCCTGATTTTTCAAAAAAATCAGGCTTCTATGTATTTTACGACCAGGAACCATTTCCCAAAAAGATTTCCAAATTTCGGGATTTTTGAATTGACAAGGAAAATGGAAGGTGCTATCCTAAAGAAGAGTTTTCCGGGAAACGATACCCTTTTGTTAGCTTCTGCTAACTTGCGTTTAACTGCACGGCAAGTGCTGCTTTCAGCAGTTAGATTCGACTAAGAATACGCAAATAGGAAACAAAAGAGATCGAATGAAGGGAAGACGCAACATGAGAAAGAACGGAAAACGATTGGTACTGTCCGTTGGGGCAGTATTGACAGCCCTGTGTATTACGGCGGGCGTTACGATGGCTTGGTTCAACGACACAGAACCGCTTGCAACAAATTTCAGTGCGGGAAAGCTGGATATTACGGTCACACCGGATCAGGCGGAGCCGGACGAGCAAAAGATCGATTTTGAGAACCTCCGTCCAATGACCGAGGAGGCATTTGCAGAAGAGCTGGCCGAAGCCGATGGGAACATCGTCAACGCAAATACAGAGGGATATTCCCCGGTACCGGTTTATTTCCATCCGGTGACGGTCCGCAATGAGGGAACCCTGCCAGCGCAGGTTTTGTTCCAGATGGTGGACGATGGGCCGGACGGGAAAGTTGATGTGGACGAGATCACAGTGGAAAATGTGACGGTTAACGGCGATGTCTACGGCGAAAAAGTCACCCAGACCGGCGAACAGGTAGCTTGCGATGCGTCAAATTATATTTTGAAGGACAAACTGAAAATTTTTGTCTATCAGAAGAACAGTGAAGGCAATTGGGAGAAGGTCCCAAATGTAAACCTCAACGAAGCGTCACTGGAAGAGGGCGAGACGGCCGCATTCCAGCCGTTTACCTCGGAAGAGCCGCTGCCGGCCGGTTCCGAAAATGAAGAACAGTTCCTGATCGCCGGTTACCTGCCGGAGGATGCGGGAAACGCATACCAAGCAAAGCATTATCACGGCGTGCTGTTGGTCTATGCCGGCCAGGTGGACGAGGATGCGGAATGGGGCCCGGCGGAGCCGGAGAAGCTCGCTGCTCCGACCGTCTATGGAGAGCCGGAAAAGGCGTTCTACAGTGACTATTACACCATCTCCTTCCAGGAGGACTTTGACACGGTCGATGCATGGAAGGCCGCTGTGCAGAGAGTCACAGTCAATGGGGTGGAGTATTCCAAAACAGATTACATCACCTTCGATTCCAATCAAACCTACCAGCTGCCCCTTGCAGACAATGAGATCCGCATCGGAAGCGGGAGCTTCCAGTCCGGCACGACCTATCATGTGGTGGTCGAGGCAGAGGGCTATGAGAACTTCACCTGCGACATTGTTGCAGAATAAAACACCGATCCTATAGCCAATGCGGCTATGCGCCCGGCAACCCTGCCGGGCGCGTACGGTATCAGCGGCAGTTTATCCGGCGCAGGGCTTTTATAAAACATTCCTTTGGTATTTTATAGAGGCTATTCTGGAAAGACGATAAGCAAAAGGACCCGTATTGATACGGGTCCTTTTGCTTATCTGCGGTAGATTGGGTCAGCTCTTTTTAAAGACCCCAATTCCCAATAGGCCGGGGCCTGTATGGACACCCAGGGCGGGGCTGATCTGCCCCATTACGGTGATTTTTCCTTTGGGAATCCGTTTCCGGAGCTCTGCACGGATGAGTTCTGCCTCTTCCGGGGCGCCGCCGTGCATAATCGCCAATTCTACTTCATCATCGCCGGCCGTTTGCTGTGCAAGGGTTTCGATTTTGTGGATGGACTGCATCCGTCCAAGCGCCTTCCCGACCGTATAATAGATCCCATCTGCATTGCAGGAGATCACCGGCTTTAAGTTGAGCGCCGTTCCAAATGCTGCCGCAACCAAGCCGATCCGTCCACCCTTCTGCAAATATTCCAAGGTTTTCACACAGAAAAAGACGCGGCTGTTGGGGAGCTCTGCGGGCATCTTTTGCAGCAATTCTTCCCAGCCCATTCCCTGCTCCAGATACTGTGCCGCCCGCAAAGCGAAAAAACCGCTTCCGATGGAAATGTTTTTGGTATCCAGGACAAAGCATTCCAGCCCCTCGTAGGCGTCGCCGAGGATTTTCATCACATTGCAGGTGCCGCTCAGCCCACTGGAAATGCATACGACCAAAACCTTTTCATACCCGTCCGCTTTGATGCGGTCAAAGACGCTTTGAATCATCGCTCCGTCCGGCAGGGACGTTTTCGGGACCTCCACCGGAAGCATGGCATACACCGTGTTTGCGCTGATGTTTACGCCGTCGAGATATTCCCGGTCCTTATATAAAATGCGCAAAGGGATCTGATAGATCCCGTATCTTTCCAAAAGTGCCTTGGGAATGTCCCCGCCGGAATCTGTTAAAACCGCTACTTTGTCTTTATTCATAGCAATAACCTTTCTGTTCAATGATATGTAATGATAAGCACGCTATTATCTGATTTTAATAACAAGATTATAACGTGCTTGTATAGAAAAGTCAATGAACAGATTGTGAACCTTGATACGGCGCAAAATATGCCTGCGTATAGATCTCCTCAATTTCGCTGATGAGCGGATACCGCGGGTTTGCTGTGGTACACTGGTCCTCGTGCGCACGTTCTGCAAGCGCGGGCAGGCGGTCAAAGAAAAGCTTTTCGTCCACGCCGCATTCCTTGATACTCGTGGGGCAGTCCAGCTCCTGCTCTAAGCGGTAGACCGCTTTGATCAGGTTTTGGACGCTTTCTTCTGTAGTATGGCCGCCACATCCGATGAATGCGGCGATTTTTGCATATTTTTTGTCTGCAATAAAGGTTTCGTATTTGGGGAAAGCCGTAAACTTGGTGGGCTTTTGGGCGTTGTAAGCGATCACATAGGGAAGGATCACCGCGTTGGCGCGGCCGTGCGGGATGTGGAATTCCCCGCCCAGCTTGTGCGCCATGGAGTGATTTAAGCCCAAGAAAGCGTTGGTGAACGCCATGCCCGCAATGCAGGAGGCGTTGTGCATCTTTTCGCGCGCCACCGGGTCGGCAGCGCCGTTCTTGTAAGCGCGCGGCAGATATTCAAACACCATGCCGATCGCCTGCAGCGCTAAGCCGTCCGTGTAGTCGCTCGCCATGACGGAGACATAGGCTTCAATCGCGTGGGTGAGTACATCCAGGCCCGTGTCCCGGGTGGCTGCCTTGGGCAGGTTCCAGACGAACTGCGGGTCGATGATAGCCACGTCCGGGCGCACGGCGTAATCGGCAAGCGGATATTTGACGTTCCCGTTCTGCCGGTCGGTGATCACTGTAAAGGCCGTCACCTCGCTGCCTGTGCCGGAGGTGGTCGGAATGGCCACCAGCTTGGCCTTTTCGCCCAGGCGTGGGAATTTGTAGGCGCGCTTGCGAATGTCCAGGAATTTCAGCCGCAGGCCGTCAAAGGAGGCCTCCGGATGCTCGTAAAACAGCCACATGCCCTTTGCCGCGTCGATGGCGGAACCGCCTCCGAGCGCGATGATAACGTCGGGCTGGAAGGCGCGCATGGCCTCCACACCCCTGCGGATGGTGGATACATCGGGATCGGGTTCGACATCGGAATAAATCTCAGAATGGCAATAGACCGGCCGCTTGCGCAGGAAGTACAGAATGCGATCCACGTAGCCCAGCTTTACCATTGTGGCATCGGTCACAATGAAGGCGCGCTCAATGTCCGGCATTTTCTCCAGATATTGGATCGAATCCTCTTCAAAGTAAATCTGCGGCGGTATTTTAAACCACTGCATGTTGACCCTCCTCTGTGCGATGCGCTTGCGGTTGATGAGGTTGACGGACGACACATTGGACGTGGTGGAGTTGTGCCCATAGGAGCCGCAACCAAGCGTCAGGGAGGGGGTGTTTGTGTTGTAGATGTCGCCGATTGCCCCCTGGGAGGACGGCGAATTGGAGATGACGCGCCCGACCTTCATCTCTTTTCCATAGGCTTTGATGAGGTCCGGATTGGTGGAGTGGATGACCGCCGAATGCCCCAGACCGCCGAGCTCCAGCATCTTCTTGGCCATTGCAAAGCCTTCGCCGTAGCCTTTGACGACAAAATAAGCCAGTACAGGCGAGAGCTTTTCACGCGAAAGCGGATATTGGGGCCCTACGTCTTCCAGAGGGGCAATCAGGATCTTGGTCTTATCCGGGACTTGAATTCCGCTCTGCTCCGCAATCCAGCAGGCGGGCTTGCCGACAACGTCCGGATTGACCGCCTGCGTCTGTGGGTTGATGACAAAATGGGAGACCTTTTCGATTTCCTCCCCTTGCAGGAAATAGCAGTTGTTTGCTTTCATAATGCGTTCGAATTCGTCCGCAATCTCTTCGTCCACAATGACGGCCTGCTCGGAGGCGCAGATCATGCCGTTGTCAAAGGTCTTGGAGAGCATCAGATCCGTGCAGGCTCGTTCCAACCGGGCGGTCTTTTCGATATAGCAGGGGACGTTTCCGGGTCCAACGCCCAGCGCCGGCTTTCCCGTGCTGTAGGCCGCGCGGACCATGCCGCTGCCGCCAGTCGCCAGGACCAGGGATACGCCCGGATGGTTCATCAGCGCATTGGTGGCCGCGATCGACGGCGCAGTGATCCACTGGATGCAGTCCGCCGGGGCCCCGGCCTTGACCGCCGCGTCGCGCATCACCCGGGCCGCCTCGACGGAGGACTTCTGCGCGCTGGGATGGAACCCAAAGATGATGGGATTGCGCGTCTTCATACAGATCAGCGATTTGAACAGGGTGGTGGAGGTGGGATTGGTCACCGGGGTGACGCCGGCGACGACCCCCACCGGTTCCGCCACCTCCACATAGTCCTCCAGCTCGTTTTCTTCTATGATGCCGACCGTCTTCTGGCCTTTGATGGAGTGCCAGATGTATTCGGTGGCAAAAATATTTTTGATGATTTTGTCTTCCACAACGCCGCGCCCGGTCTCCTCATAGGCGAGCTTTGCCAGGCGCACGTGTTGATCCAGACCCGCCAGCGCCATGGCGTGGACAATGTTGTCCACCTGCTCCTGATCCATGTCCATAAAGGCAAGCAAGGCTTTTTGGGCCCGCTGCACCAGCTCATCGATCATCCCTTGGGCGTCCATTGCGGCATCTGCCGCGGCTTCGCGTGCATGCGCTTCTACGGCAACATCGGTCTCCGATTCCGGGATTCCCGCCCTTTTTACCACGGGAACCTTCTTTGCTTTCTCGTCAGGCATCCTATTTTCCTCCCACTTTGTATTTGCTGGTAGTATCTCCGGACGGGGGAAAAATATGCCGGATAGAATATGGCGCTTGCGTCTAGCGGCTTTATGCGGCGAAAATAGATTTTGGTGCGGTACATGGACGATTTCCCGAAGAAATGGCACGCGAGAAGCCCGGAAACGGGAATACAAGCCTATAATTATGCAGGAATGATAAAAAGAGGGTAAGTTCCTTGGCAGGAACCTACCCTCTATTGGATATAATTTTTATGATTATTTTGTGGTGCGCATGGGATCATTTGTGATGCGGTAACAGAGCGTCATCAGGCTGTCGTTCAGATGGACATTCTCCACAATGGCGTCCCCATATTTCATGTTGATGTCATAGTGGCTGAAATTCCAGAAACAGCGGATTCCCAGCGCATACAAGCGGTCGCTCAAGGATTCCACCGCGCTGCGCGGAACACAGAGAACGGCCATAGTCGGCTTTTCAAGGTTGCAGAACCGCTCCAGGGTGTCAATGTTGCGCACAGTGAGACCATTGATGGTCCGGCCGATTTTGGCGTCGGCATTGTCAAAGATTCCCGCCAGTGTGAAGCCCTCTGTCTCAAAGGAGAGATGGGAGGCGATCGCTTGGCCCAGGTTGCCCGCGCCGATCAAAACCGCTTTGTATGCGTGGGAGAGCCCGAGGATGTTTCCGATCTCTGTACAAAGCTGATCCACCATGTAGCCGTATCCCTGCTGCCCGAACCCGCCGAAGCAGTTGAGATCCTGACGAATCTGGGAGGCGGTGAGCCCCAGCTTTGCCGAAAGCTCGGTGGAGGAAATGCGCGTGACGCCCTTTTCCCGCAAAAGCTTGAGAAACCGATAGTAGCGGGGAAGCCGCCGGATAACGGACATGGAGATGTTTTCCCGTTTTGGCATAATTCGTAAGGTCCTTTCTATTTGAGAAAAAGAAAGCCGGTAAAGGTTGCGCCTTATACGAAGGAGATCAGAGCATCGCTGCGAGGCGCTTATCAATCTCCTTCAGGAAGGTCTCCGTGTCCACAGTGGTCTTGTTCGGCAGCTTGGAGAGGCTGGCCAGGTCGCCGGTCATCACGCCTTCTTCAATGGTCTGGATGGAGGCGCGCTCCAATTTATCCGCGAAGTCCATCAGGGCGGAGTTGCCGTCCAGCTCGCCGCGCTTGCGCAGGGCGCCCGTCCAGGCGAACAGGGTTGCCATGGAGTTCGTGGAGGTCTTTTCGCCCTTCAGATGTTTATAGTAATGGCGCTGCACGGTGCCGTGCGCTGCCTCATATTCATATACGCCATCCGGGGAAACCAGGACGCTGGTCATCATAGCCAGGCTGCCGTATGCCGTGGCGACCATGTCGCTCATCACGTCGCCGTCGTAGTTTTTGCATGCCCAGATATAGCCGCCCTCGGAGCGGATGACGCGGGCCACTGCGTCGTCAATCAGGGTGTAGAAATATTCGATGCCCGCCGCATCAAATTTCTCTTTGTACTCCGCGTCGAAGATTTCCTGGAAGATGTCCTTGAAGCGGTGATCGTACTGCTTGGAAATGGTATCCTTGGTTGCAAACCAGAGGTCCTTTTTCTCGTCCAAAGCGTAGTTAAAGCAGGAGCGCGCAAAGCTGCCGATGCTCTTGTCCAGGTTATGGACGCCCTGGATGATGCCGCTGGATGTCTGGAAATCGTGGATGGTCGCGCGGGTCTCCTTGCCGTCCGCATCCGTGACGACCAGCTCTGCCTTGGAGCCTGCGGGCACCTGCATCTCCACATTGCGGTATACGTCGCCGTAAGCATGACGCGCAATGGTGATCGGCTTTGTCCAGGTGGGGATGAACGGGGTGATGCCTTTTACCAGGATCGGGGTGCGGAAAACCGTGCCGTCCAGCATGGCGCGGATGGTGCCGTTCGGAGACTTCCACATCTCTTTGAGGTTATACTCCTCCACACGGGCAGCATTCGGCGTGATGGTGGCGCACTTGACGGCCACACCATATTTCTTGGTAGCGTTGGCGCTGTCCACGGTCACCTGGTCGTTGGTCTCGTCGCGGTGCTTCAGACCGAGGTCGTAATACTCGGTTTTCAGGTCGATATAGGGCGTGAGCAGGATATCCTTAATCATCTTCCAGATGATGCGGGTCATCTCGTCGCCGTCCATCTCCACCAGCGGGGTGGTCATAGGAATTTTATTGGCCATGGGGAATCCCTCCATTTATTTTATATAGTTTAAATTATTTGGATTGCTCTCTTGTATAGTTCAGCAGGCCGCCGGCAAGGACCATTTCGCGCTGGCGTGCGGAGAGAACCGCTTCCGCCTCAAATTCAATGCCTTTGGTCAAATCTTTGACGATGATCTTCGAATTGTCGGCGATGGCGGAACGGATGTCCGGCAGTTCCAGCTCGTCCATCTGGTCGATGCGGTCATAATCGGCCTCATCCTTAAAGACCAACGGGAGAATGCCGGCGTTTGCCAGGTTTGCGCAGTGGATGCGCGCGAAGCTCTTGGCGATGACCGCCTTGACGCCCAGATACAGCGGCACCAGTGCGGCATGTTCGCGGGAAGAGCCCTGGCCATAGTTTGCGCCGCCGATCACAATGCCCTTGCCGTACTCCCGGCAGCGAGCCGGGAATTCCTTATCGCAGACGCCGAAGCAGAAATTGCTGAGGTACGGAATGTTGGAGCGGTAGGGGAGGATCTTTGCGCCAGCCGGCATGATGTGGTCGGTGGTGATGTTGTCGCCCACCTTGAGCAGCGCTTTTGCCGCGATGGTTTCCGGCAGCGGGTCCGTCGTGGGGAACTCTTTGATGTTCGGGCCGCGCAGGATCTCGACCTTGTCCATCTCGCTCTCCGGCGCGGGCGCGACGACCATATTGTCGTTGATGAGGAACTTCTCCGGCAGAGCGATCGGCGCTTCTTCACCCAACGTCTGCGGGTTCGTAAACACGCCGGTCAGAGCGGAAGCCGCTGCAGTCTCCGGGCTGACCAGATAGATCTGGCCGTCGGCCGTTCCGGAACGGCCCTCGAAGTTGCGGTTGAAGGTGCGCAGGGAGATGCCCTTGGAGTTCGGGGACTGGCCCATGCCGATGCAGGGGCCGCACGCGCATTCCAGAATGCGGGCGCCCGCAGCGATCAGGTCGGCCAGAGCGCCGTTTTGTGCGAGCATATTGTAAACCTGCTTGGAACCCGGGGCGATCGCAAGGCTGACATCCGGATGGACGGTTTTGCCCTTCAGGATGGAAGCGACGCGCATCAGATCCAGGTAGGAGGAGTTTGTGCAGGAACCGATGCAGACCTGATCGACCTTGATTGCGCCGATCTCGTCCACTGTCTTGACGTTGTCCGGGCTGTGCGGGCAAGCGGCCAGCGGGACCAGCTCGGAGAGGTCGATGGAGATTTCTTCGTCATAGACCGCATCCGGGTCGGAGGAGAGCTCCACCCAATCCTCCTCGCGGCCCTGTGCCTTCAGGAAGGAGCGGGTGATCTCGTCGGACGGGAAAATGGATGTGGTAGCGCCCAACTCAGCGCCCATATTGGTGATGGTGGCGCGCTCCGGAACGGTCAGGCTCTTGACGCCCTCGCCGGCATACTCCACAATTTTGCCAACGCCGCCCTTGACCGAAAGGATCTGCAGGACCTTCAGGATGACGTCCTTGGCAGAAACCCACGGGGAGAGCTTACCCGTCAGATTGACGCGCAGCATTTTGGGCATGGTGATGTAGTAGGGGCCGCCGCCCATGGCGACCGCGACGTCCAGGCCGCCCGCGCCCATGGCCAACATACCGATGCCGCCGCCCGTCGGGGTGTGGCTGTCGGAGCCGATCAAGGTTTTGCCCGGAATGCCGAAGCGCTCCAGATGTACCTGGTGGCAGATGCCGTTGCCCGGCCGGGAGAACCAGATGCCGTGCTTCTTGGCGATGCTCTGAATAAAGCGGTGGTCGTCCGCATTTTCAAAGCCGGTCTGTAGGGTATTGTGGTCGATATAGGCAACGCTCCGCTCCGTCTTGACCCGCGGAACGCCCATTGCTTCAAATTCCAGATAGGCCATGGTGCCGGTCGCATCCTGGGTGAGGGTTTGGTCGATCTTCAGGCCGATCTCGCTGCCGACCGTCATTTCGCCGCTCACAATATGGTTTTTAATGATCTTTTGCGCCAAAGTCAGTCCCATATGATTTTCCTCCATTTTACTTTCGCAAGTTTTCGTGAGTGATCCTATCTAATTAATTATTCCTATTATCGTTCAAATTGCTAAGATTGTCAATATATTCACACAGATGCTTCTACAGGATTTCTGCGTCGTTTTTTGGCACAATTCCAAGAAATTGCCCCAAAGGAATGATCTTCGTTTGAAAAGTTCCAGAGCGAAAGGGGGATTCCCGATAGGCGCCTGGGTTGAATGCGCAAAAAAATGATGCTATAATACAGGGGAAACTTGCACCGAACCGCAATTTTTCCACTCCCGCTGCGTATGAACGGCGGCGGGGCCGGAACACTAAGCGGTAGGAGGTGGCAAGTATGGAAAAAACGTATTCGGCCATGCGTGCCGCGCGCTACGCTGTAGCGCAGCCGGCCGGCGCCCGAAACGATAGCGGAGAAAATAAAGACCGCAGCGAAGCGCGCGACGATGAAAAACAGCAGACCGACCAGATTGTGGACAACGGTTCGGTGATCACCGGCGATGGCCGGCATATGATCCATTGCCTGACGGTGATCGGCCAAATCGAGGGACATAATGTTTTGCCGTCGCAGAATAAGACCACAAAATATGAGCATGTGATCCCGCAGCTTGTGGCGATTGAGGAAGAACCGCGGATCGATGGGCTGTTGATGATTTTGAACACCGTGGGCGGGGATGTGGAAGCCGGCCTTGCCATTGCGGAGCTGGTCGCCGGGATGAAAAAGCCGACCGTTTCCCTGGTGCTGGGTGGGGGGCATTCCATTGGGGTGCCGCTGGCTGTGGCGGCCAAGCATTCGTTTATTGCGCCGAGCGCGACGATGACGATCCATCCCGTCCGGATGAATGGCCTGATGTTGGGGGTCCCGCAGACGCTGGAATATTTTCAACGGATGCAGGAACGTATTACCCAGTTTGTGACCGACAACTCCCATATTACGCCCCAGCGCTTCTACGAGCTGGCGATGAACACGGAGGAACTGGTGATGGATGTGGGGACGGTCCTCGATGGGCCGGACGCCGTGAAGGAGGGCCTGATCGACTCGTTGGGAAGCCTTTCCGACGCAATCGACTGTTTGTATCAGATGATCGACAAGGCAAAAAAGGCGGAGAAGAAGGCATCAAAGTCCACAAAAAAGACCGGCAAAAAGGCATAAAGGCCGTATCCTTGCGTAGGAGACGGAATCTGGCCGGCCTTTCAGCCTTGTTTTGGAAGAATGGGCGCGGCATATGCCGCGCTTTACATATTTGCTTTTCAATAGATGGCGGCTCCGATCCGCCGGAGTAATTGGGGGATAAAGTGGCTGGTAAATACGCAAAGAATACAAAAACTGCAAAAAAGAGCGCGCCTGCAAAGCGGAGCAGCAGCCCGCAGGCAAGACGGCAGGCGGAAAAACAGCGCGCGGCCAATCGCCGGGCCAGTGAGAAAAAGACCACGAAGGCTGAGCGCGAAGCGAAGCACGCAGAGGAAGCCAAGCAGCACAATCAGATTCTGGCCATCGTGCTTTTTGCGCTGTCCATCTTCATGGCCTGCTTGGTTTTAATCGAGGGCGACCATGTATGGCTTTGGTTACATAATCTGTTGATGGGCCTGTTCGGGACATGCGCCATCCTCTGGCCCGTGTTGCTGCTGTATATTTCCATTGTCACGGCGTTTGAACGGCGGAACGGACGAATGCGCGTGAAGATCGGCATCATGGTGGGAATCATCATTTTGGTGTGCGCCGCGTTCTACATCTTTGGGGAGTCGGCGCAGGAGAGCGCACCATTCTTCCAGACGCTCGGCAGCCTCTATGGAAAGGGCATCGAGCGCTCCGGCGCGGGCCTTGTGAGCGGCCTCCTTGGAATCCCGCTGGTGCTCCTGTTGGGGACGGTTGGCGCACGCATCGTGATTGTCCTGTTGCTGTTTGTGGCGGTGATGATCCTCACCGGCACCAGCCTGGTACAGCTTTTCCGCACCGTCGCAAAGCCGGCGGAGGTGGTTGCCAACAACATCGGCGAGGCGCGTGAACGCCGCCAGATCGAGCGGCAGCGCGATATGAACATCGACATTGCGTTGGACCCGGACGATCCCAACCAACTGCCTGCGCATCCGGTCAAGTCGGTTAAGCCGCAGAGGAACGAGAAACTCGAAAAATTGGAAAAAGTATTCCATTCGCCGGATCCTGTTTTGGATATGGAGGACGGACCGGGAACCTCGAAGGCGGAGGACGCTGCGGAAGTGTTCCGCAAGCCCATCGGCGTACAGCCCACGGATTCTGTGGTAGAGCCCGTGGAGGGTGCTCCCGCGGAAGAGCCGCCCATGCCCTTCGTGCCCAAGCCGGTGGAACACAGGAAGCCTGCGGCTGAGCCAGCTGCGAAAGAGGTGCAGCTCACCATGATGGACGAGCCGCCACAGGACGGCGAGTACCATTTCCCGCCGGTCTCGATGCTGGAGACCACCAAGGCGACGGATGAAAACGAAATTGCCCACGAATTGCAGACAAACGGCCGGATGCTGGTTGAGACGTTGAAGAGTTTTGGCGTGCAGACAAAGATTCTGGACATCTCCCGCGGCCCGGCGGTAACGCGCTATGAATTGCAGCCTGCGGCCGGCGTCAAAATCAGCAAGATCACCAACCTTGCGGACGACATCGCCATGAACCTGGCGGCCTCCGGCGTGCGCATTGAGGCGCCGATCCCCGGAAAGGCCGCGGTGGGCATTGAAGTGCCGAATAAAAAGGTCAGCGTGGTGCGCATGCGCGAGCTGATCGAATCGAACACCTTCGCCACCAGCAAGAGCCGCCTGACCGTGGTGCTGGGGCGCGATATTGCGGGTGAAATCGCCACAGCCGACCTCGCCAAGATGCCGCATCTGCTGATCGCCGGTTCCACGGGTTCCGGTAAGTCGGTGTGCATCAACTCGCTGATCGTCAGCCTCTTGTACAAGTCCACGCCGGACGAGGTGCGTTTCCTGATGATCGACCCAAAGGTGGTCGAGCTCGGCATCTACAATGGCATCCCGCAATTGTTGGTACCGGTTGTGACCGACCCGCGCAAGGCCGCCGGAGCGCTGAGTTGGGCGGTCACGGAGATGCTCAAGCGGTATAAGATTTTTGCAGAGAACAACGTGCGCGACCTTGCGGCGTACAACCGCCTGGCAAGCTCCTGCGGCTATCAGGATGAGCAGGGCCAGCCCATGCAGCATATGCCGCAGATTGTCATCATCATCGACGAGTTGGCCGACCTGATGATGGCCGCGCCGAACGAGGTGGAGGACTCCATCTGCCGCCTGGCGCAGATGGCGCGCGCCGCGGGCATGCATCTGGTCATCGCCACGCAGCGCCCCTCGGTCGACGTCATCACGGGCATTATCAAGGCGAATATCCCCAGCCGGATCGCGTTTGCGGTTTCCTCACAGGTGGATTCCCGCACCATCCTCGATATGGGCGGCGCGGAAAAGCTTCTGGGCCGCGGCGATATGCTGTTCGCGCCGGTGGGCTCCCCGAAGCCGATCCGCATCCAGGGCTGTTTTGTCAGCGACAGCGAGATCGAGAGCATCGTCAACTTTATCAAGAAGTCACAGGAGCCCGGCTATGACGCGAGCATCGCAGAGGAGATTGAAAAGAACGCCGTTGCGGAAAAGGGAAGCTCCGGGGCGGACGCTTCGGACTCCGACCAAGATCCGATGATGCCCGAGGCGATCAAGTGCGTGGTGGAGGCTGGCCAGGCTTCGACCTCGCTGCTGCAGCGCCGTCTGCGCCTGGGCTATGCCCGCGCGGGAAGGCTGATCGACGAGATGGAGCAGATGGGCGTTGTCGGCCCGCATGAGGGCAGCAAGCCGCGCCAAGTGCTGATTACCTATCAGCAGTGGCTGGAGATGAACATGCGCGTCAGCGACGAGCAGAGCAACCAAACAGACGAATAAAAACCATCACGGGCCGCTTCCGCTTTTCCGAAGCGGCCCGACGACGCAAAAGGGATAGGAATATGGCTTTTTTACCGATTACAAAGGAAGAGATGTTGGCGCGCGGATGGGATGCGCCCGATTTTGTGCTGGTGACCGGGGACGCCTATGTGGATCACCCGACCTTCGGCACCGCGATCATTTCGCGCCTGTTGGAGCATTACGGCTATCACGTGGCGATCTTGTCCCAGCCGGATTGGAAAACCGACCGCGATTTTCAACGCTTTGGCAAGCCGAAGCTGGCGTTCCTGGTCAACGCGGGGAACATCGACTCCATGGTGGCGCACTATACCGTGGCGCGCAACCGCCGCAAGACGGACGCCTATTCGCCGGGGAACCGCCCCGGCCTGCGCCCGGACCGCGCGGTCACAGTCTATTCGCAAAAATGTAAAACCCTCTATCCGGACGTGCCGGTCATCATCGGCGGCCTGGAGGCTTCGCTGCGCCGGTTTGCCCATTACGATTATTGGGCGGACAAGGTCCACCCCTCGGTTTTGGTGGACTCGGGCGCGGACCTGATCTCCTACGGCATGGGGGAAAAGCAGGCCATCGAGATCGCCAAGCGGCTGCTGGATGGGGAGCCGGTTGCCAGCATTACGGACGTGCGCGGCACCTGCTACCTGGTGCCGACGCGCGATTACCGGCCGGGCCCGGCGGTGGAATGTCCCAGCTATGAGCAGGTCTGCGCGGACAAGCGCGCATATGCCCTGTCCTGCCGGAAGCAGCAGGACGAACAGGATGCGGTGCGCGGCAAGCGGGTGATCCAGCGGCATGGGAATCAAATTCTGGTACAGAACCCGCCGATGCCGCCGCTGACCCAAAAGGAGCTCGACGAAGTCTATGAGCTTCCCTATGAACGGACCTACCATCCCTGCTATGAGAAGGTCGGCGGTGTGCCGGCGATCCAGGAGGTGGAATTCTCCATCACGCACAACCGCGGCTGCTTTGGCGCGTGCAATTTTTGTTCCATTGCCTTCCATCAGGGACGCGCGGTCACCACGCGGAGCGAGGAATCCGTCCTGCGGGAGGCCAAGCTGTTGACACAGAACCCGCATTTCAAGGGCTATATTCACGACGTGGGCGGGCCGACGGCCAATTTCCGGCACCCGTCCTGCAAAAAGCAGGAGAAAGCGGGGCTGTGCCCAGGGAAAAAGTGCCTTGCGCCGAAGGCGTGCCCTGCGTTGCAGGTGGATCACAGAGAATATCTCGATTTGTTGCGCAAGGTACGCGCCCTGCCCGGCGTGAAGAAGGTCTTCATCCGGTCGGGCATCCGGTTTGACTACCTGATGGAGGACCCGGACGACACTTTTTTCCGCGAGCTGGTGCAGCACCATGTGAGCGGCCAGCTCAAGGTCGCGCCGGAGCACTGTACGGCGCGCGTGCTGGACTGCATGGGAAAGCCGCACATCGAAACATACCTCGCCTTCCAGAAGCGCTTTTTTAAGTTGACCAAAGAGATCGGCAAGGAGCAATATTTGGTTCCCTACCTGATGTCCTCGCATCCGGGGAGCACGCTGAAAGACGCGGTGGAGCTGGCGCTTTTCATCAAGAAGAACCACCTGCACCCCGAACAAGTGCAGGATTTCTACCCCACGCCGGGGACAATCTCCACCTGCATGTTCTATACCGGATTGGACCCATATACAATGAAGGAAGTCTATGTCCCGCGCACCAGCAAGGAAAAGGCGATGCAGCGGGCTTTGATGCAGTATTTTATTCCGAAGAATAAACCGCTGGTGCTGGAGGCGCTCAAGCTGGCGGGCCGCACGGACCTCATCGGCCGCGGGGAGAATTGCCTTGTCTGGGGGCCCGCGCCGGAGGCGCCCCAGAGGAAAAAGACGGATGCGAAGCGTGGGAAGCATCCGTCCAAGAACAAACCGGAGCACCGGCGGGGGAAGCGCCGGTAAGGGGGAACCGTCATGGGGCAAGAACGCATGGGACGGAAACGGTATGTTGCGATCCTGCTTCTTTTGCTGGTGATCGTGCTCTTCGCCTGTTTGCCGGCATCGTCCGCGGTGTGGCGCGACGTGCGCCGGGCCTGCGGATTGGGGACCTTTTCCGATGCGGCGGACGATGCGCCCTTTGCCCTCCACGTGTTGGATGTCGGGAAGGCGGACAGCCTTCTGCTGGAATGCGGCGGCGAGGCCATGCTGGTGGACGGAGGGACGCCGGACCGGGGCGAAGAGGTGGTCCAATATCTCACCCGTCGGGGAATTGATTCCCTGCGCTATGTGGTGAACACGCACCCGGATGCCGACCACATCGGCGGCCTGCCGGAGGTGTTGCAGGCGTTTCCCGTGGCGGCATACATCGCGCCGGAGCTTTCGGTGGATACGGTGGAATACCGCCGGACCCAGCAGATTTTACAGGAAAAGGCCATTGCGGTGCAGTATACGCAGGCGGGGACCACATTTTCCCTCGGCGGGGCGGAGATCGAAGTATGGACGCCGCCGTCCGCCGCGGACGGTCTTAACAACCATTCGCTCGTTTTGCGCGTTGTCTACGGGGACACGGCCTTTCTATTGATGGGCGACGCAGAACGAGAGGAGGAAGAGGCGCTTTTGGCGAGCGGCATGCCGTTGCGCGCGGATGTGCTCAAGGTAGGGCACCACGGAAGCGATACCTCCACGGGGAAAGCACTGTTGGACGCAGTGCAGCCACGGTATGCGGCGATTTCCACGGCATGGGATAGTAGCCGCCTGCCGCGGGAGACCGTGCTTCGCCGGCTGCGAAGCGCCGGGGTTGCGTTGTACCGCACCGACGTCTGCGGGACGCTCCTGTTCCTGAGCGACGGCGAAACCGTGCGGGTGGTCACAGAGAATGAGGCTTGCGCGTAAGCGCACTTTCGTGTATGATGAAAAGGATTCAAACAAGGGAGGAATCCAGCATGCGAATTTTGGTGATCGACCGTTTTGAGGGCACCTATGCGATTTGCGAGGATAAAGATCAGAAATTTTTCGCCATTGAAACCAATGAGCTTCCCGCCGGGGCAACGGAGGGAACGGTTTTGGAGATCGACGACGAGGGCGTCCTTCATATCAACGAAGAAAAGACGGCGGCGCGCCGTTCGAAGATCAAAAAGCTCCAGGACAAGCTTTGGAAAGAATGAAGAAGACGGAAAAAGCCGGCCTTCCCGCATGAACTGCACCCCATTTGTTAGACAGTATGATATACTGAATAACAAGTGGGGTGCATTATTATGCCGAAAGGAATACCAAACAAACGCTATACACCAG
>NZ_JADNJD010000024.1:0-32104 GCF_015554745.1 Anaeromassilibacillus sp. 1001302B_160321_C8
TGTTAACCGCAGGGTCGTTGGTTCGAGTCCAACAGGGGGAGCCATTTGATGAAGGAACTACTTTTTGTAGTTCCTTTGGTTTATCCGGATATTTTCGTTGAAATGTGAATAGGGGCCATTAGCTCAGTTGGTTAGAGCAACCGGCTCATAACCGGTCGGTCCAAGGTTCGAGTCCTTGATGGCCCACCAACCCTTTCCGAATGTAGGACATTTTGGAAGGGTTTTTGTTTTTATCAATAGTTTTATATAGTTCATTTTGTATGGATGTAGAATGCCCTCCAGAGTTTGAACTGCCCCAATTAGTGCGGACAGTACAAAAAGCCCCTATGTAGGAAATATTTTGTATTAAGTGAAGTGGCGCTGCGTCAGTGGCGCCACTCCTGTTTTTGTCTGGATACGCTCATGATTATAGAAATGAATGTAGCTATCTATCATCTCATTTGCTTCTTGGAAAGAGCGAGGCTTGTGCCGGTAGATGCATTCCGTTTTCAAGATTGAGAAAAAGTTTTCTGCCATCGCATTGTCATAAGGATTACCTTTTCTTGACATTGATGGTGTTATGCCGTAAGATTGAGTTAGCTTGAAATATGCTTGGGATGTATATTGAAAGCCTTGGTCGCTGTGGAGCTGCAACTCCGCAGCGACCCTCTTTTTTTCTTTTTTCATCGCTAACTTTATGGTGTCCAGTACGAGATTGACAGTTTGTCGTGTCGCTGTCTTGTATGCTACAATACTGTTGTCATACAGATCTCGGATCATGGATAGGTAAAGTATACCTTCTTCCGTGTGGATATAGGAAATGTCCGTTACCCATTTTTCATTTGGTTTGGATGCCTGGAAGTTTCGGTTGAGCAGGTTCTTATACTTATGGAGTTGCTGGCCAAGGTTCTGCCATTGTCTCTTTCTGCGTATTTCAGACAGGATTCCATATCTTTTCATTATTTTTAGTATCGTTTTGGGGTCACGGTGGATACCCTGGTTTTCTAGCCAGCGGTGCATCCGTCGGTAACCGTAGGTCTGATGGCAGTGCGCTTGGTGTTGGCGAAGCATGGCTACCACAAGGGCATCCTTTTGAGGCTGCCCTTTCCTTTTGACATAGTCATAATAGCCGCTCCGGGAAACCCCAAAGATCTGACACATAACAGCTACCGGATATTCTGTCTTGTGACGGTAGATAACCTCATATCGATACTTCGGCCTCACATCCTTTCTGTGAGCGAGAGAAAATCCCGCAGCAGTTCATTTTCCATTCTCAGCCGTTTGTTCTCATACTTGTATTCCTGCAACGTCTTTGCAGGTTTCCGCCCTCGTGTTTTTGGAACACATTGAACTGCCTTCTTGCGCTCCCGTTTTAGTAGTGCGTGGACAGGACGGTCGCCTTCGAGTCCCAATGCTTCTGCTACTTCTCTCTGGGTCATTCCATCCTCCAGCATCTGTTGAATCTGTGGCAGCAACATCTGTATCTTTTGATATCTTCTTGCCATATACAACTACCCCCTCACGTAGTCATTATCCTACATGAGGGGGCCTTTTGTCCATTGTCCGTTTTTAACGGTTCGGTTCAAGTTCTGGAGGGCATTTTTTAATGTCTTGATTGGAGGTTAAAATGATTCGTGATAATCATTAAAGAAGATACCATTTTGTCACGATGATGAAGTGTTTACACACGGATTTCTCAGAGTTCGGATACTGCACAGATCGTTTTTTCATATTCTCATCTCTCGTATACTTATTTATTATATAGGATTCTGTTGCGTTAGATTCAAAGAAAAGTGAAAAAGTTTTAATTCAAATTTTTTGATTCAGTATAAATGGTTGATTGCATAATGAAGTTGGACACTTGAGAAAAGAAAATCCATAGTGATTTTACTCGTATGGTAGAATGAAGTTCCCACACCACATTCACCAGAAGGAGCGCAATCACTATGGACTGCACACAGTATATCACAGTTGCCGCAGAACGCAAGAAGGGACAGCATCTCGGGCGAGAAGAAAGAGGAGCTATCCAGTATCTCAAGCGGCATGGGCTTTCAAACAGAGCCATAGCCAGAGAACTTGGCTGTTCCCCCACCACCGTCGGAAACGAGTTGCGCCGAGGCACACCGCCTCGTAAGAGCAACAAAGGCAGACCCCCCGGCTACTCTGCAAAGCGAGGAGAGGCCGTTTACAAGGCAAATAGAGTGCGTTCAAAGCGTAATCACAAGATACTGTCCTGCACTTGCTTTCTGAATTGGACTACAACGCAAGTACGAGTCCATAAGTGGTCTCTGGATGCCTGTGTCGGCTACGCCAGACTGCACGGCTTGTTTGCACCTGAAGAAATGGTCTGCACCCATACCCTCTACAATGAAGTGTGGGCTGGCAAACTCAGCTTGACTGCGACAGAACTGCCGGAGGCTCTGAAACGCAAGCAGCACAAGGCTTCTTTGGCTCGTGAGAACAAGAAGAATTATGGCAACGGTATCTCCGAGCGCCCCGAAATCGCCGCTCTACGCATTGAGGAAGGCCACTGGGAGGGCGATACCGTGGTTGGCAAAAGGGCTGGCAAAGAGGCGGTTGTTCTCTCCCTGTTGGAGAAGAAAACCGAGAACTACATCGCCATGCGCATCCCCGGAAAGGACTCCGCTTCCGTGCTGGATGCTATGCGGCAGCTCAAAGAGGAGTACGGCGACCGCTTCGGCCAGGTATTCAAGACCATTACCGTGGACAACGGCTCCGAGTTCTCCGGCTTTGCTCAGGTTGAGAGCTGGGGCAGCAAAGTATTCTTCGCTCACCCGTACACCTCTTGGGAGCGTCCCCAGAACGAACGTCACAACGGCCTGTTCCGTGCCTTTGTTCCCAAGGGTGCATCCATTGAGGACTACTCCCCAGAGGACATCCTGTATGCTGCTGACGAACTGAACGGACGCCCTCGGAAGAAGCTCGGCTACCGTACCCCCGAGGAACTGTACGAGAAGTTCCTGGATTCTGTCTACGCCGCTTCTGTCAGCTAACTAATTTTTACCGTGCGGGTGTCCAACTTGCACTTGCAATTTGCGATTCAGTATAAATGAATTGTCTTTTATTAAAATATACTGAAAATTTAATGGATTATGGAACACTTTTGGAACACTTCCTCTGCTACAATAACAAATGTACCAACAGGCTTTTGCCTGAAAACAAAGGAGGAGAAGAAAGGATGAAGAAAAAAGCATGGCGATCACTTTTGTCGCTACTTCTGGCATTCACAATGGTATGTTCCATTTGGACGCCTGCATTCGCAAAAAGTGAAGCCACGGAAGAGTGGGATCCTTCCGCAGAGTATGAGCTTCTTACTGTGTTGAAAGACGCAGGCATTGAAGTTTACTCTGGAAACACAAACCCGGGTGCAACCGTAGACCTCTGGTGGAATTACCACGATGACGCGTTGTACTGGAGATTGATTCCGGATAGCGATGGGGAATATTACCGGATTCAACCGAAAAACACCAATGCGACCGTTTTGATGCCAATTGATTCGGCGGCTGTGGAAGGCACAGAGCTGACGGTTGGAAACATCGACGACGCAGACGATTCCCAGTGGTGGAAGATTGTCCCTGCAGAGACAGAGGGCCAGTATAAACTGTTGAATAAGGCTTCGGAAGGAACCGCACCGGTTTATATTGCGCTGGAAGACGATGCGGTGGACGATGGGACCCCGGTTATCTTGTCCGATGGGACGACAGCCTCTAGTTACTGGAATATCAGTAAGGTTGAGGTAGCACCTCCGGAGCCGGTTGACCCGGTTGTAAATGTCTCCGCAGGTAAGACCCTCTTGAACGTGGGCGAAAGCACAACGCTTCAAGCAACCGCGTTGGACGAGTATGAAGAGAGCCTTGCGATCGACGAAATCACCAGCAGCAATCCGGATGTGGTGGAAGTTACGCAGGAAGGCAGCGAGTATACAATTACGGCGAAGGCCAATGGCGTTGCTTCGATCGTTGCTTCGGCGACTTTGAGCGATGGCAGCTCCGTAGAAGGCTATACGCCGATCATCGTAGGAACAGAACCAATAGATGGCGCGATCTATCAATTGACGGCGCCGGCCTCCGAAGTTTCTGCTTTGTTTGCCTATGATGCGGCATATGGAGTGGCATCCTACGCCGCGTTGAATGGCGATTCCGTTGTTGTCTCGACCTCTCCAACTGGTATTGTTACCAGCGAAGGGGACTTCCGCAGTGGCCTCGAATTTGTCGATGTCGAAGAGACCAGCGGGACGGAGGATTATGACCTCTTTGGCGCCAAAGTCAAGCATGTCAATGCTTCGTACAAGCAGATGACCTTTACCTTTGAAAAAGAAGGCGCGTCCTATGCCATCATCCTGCGAGTGTTTGACGATGGCGTAGCGTTCCGCTATAGCATCAATGGCGATGAGAGCACGGATCTGTCGATTTCTTCAGAGCATACGGGCGTTCGCCTGCCGGATGGCGCGTATACCTGGGCGATGAATTACAGCCAGTCCAACGAAGACGTAGAGATTGAGCATCCTTCGATTACGGAGCTCAATTATCGGTATTCGATGCCGTTGCTCTACAAGACAGAAGACGATGTATTTGCTTTGGTGAACGAGGCAGACCTGAATGGTACATATTGCGGTGCACAGATGACCGGTGATGGTACCGGCCTCTTGAACATTGTCTTTACCCCGGAGCAGACGGACGATGTGGAAACCACGCTGCCGTTTGCAAGCCCGTGGCGCTATGTCGTGATCGGAGACTTGCAGACGATTACCAACAATACTTTGGCCGAATCCCTTTCTCCGGAAAGCAAGGTAGAAGATACCAGCTGGATCGAGGCGGGTACAGTTGACTGGACGTGGTTGAACGGCGATCTTCGCCACGATCAGTTGCCGGATGGCGTTACCTTCGAAACTGCCGGCTTGGAGTATTATAAAAAGTATGTTGATTTTGCCGTGGAAATGGGCTGGAAGTATCAGCTTTTGGACGAAGGCTGGCAGCCGCGCGGCAATACAGCGGCCGGTGAACATGAGTACGAAGGTTACTACGATTGGATGCCGGAGCTGATCGACTATGCCGCTGAAAAGGGTGTCGGGCTGATTGTCTGGGCAAGAAAGGCAAACCTGACCGATGATGCATACCGGCAGAAGATGTTTAAAGAATGGGCCGATATGGGCATCAAGGGCATTAAGCCGGACTTCTTTGATTCACAGGATCAGGAGACCATCCAGCTCATCGAAAAGATGATGGAAGAAACAGCAGAATATCATCTGCTCATCAATGTTCACGGTGCGGGCAAGCCGACCGGCGAACGCCGCACTTGGCCGCACGCGATCGCACGTGAGGCGGTCCGCGGTGCAGAAGCCTATGCGGTGGACAATATCGATACCTGGGGCGCCATTATGAATGCCCATCACAATTGTTCGCTGCCGTTTGTACGCGGCGCGGTAGGCCCGATGGACTATACCCCCATGGTCTCTTACGGTGCAAACGACAACCTGACCAACCACAATCCGGGCCGCTTCACGGTCGCGCACATGACGGCGCTGCCGGTAATTTATGAGTGCGGCTTGCAGTGCTTGGCCGATAAGCCGGATGTCTATCGTGCACATCCCGGTTATGAGCATTACTTCAAGAACATGCCGTCCGAATGGGACGAGGGAATCTTGATCGACGGGTATCCGGGCGATTATGTCAATATGGCCCGTCGAAACGGCGACGAGTGGTATCAGGGCATCATTTGCGATGGAAAGCTGGATGCAACCTTCCCGCTCGATTTCCTGGACGACGGCGAATACGTTGCTTATATCTACAAGGATTCCCCAGAAGTTCTGGAGGCAGGCCCCGCTGCCTATGACCAGTTTGGCCGCCACAATCAGGACGGAAGCAACCTAGTGGTCGATGAGGAAACGGTCAACAGCAGCATCGTAGAGGAAATCAAGGTCGTCACGAAAGACGATACACTGACGATTCCGTTGGCAGAGACCGGCGGCGCAGCAATCCACTATGTCCCGAAGGACAAGGTGCAGGAAGAAGTTCCGGCCATCACTGAGGCGAAGTTGATCACGGACCGCCTGATCGAATTGGATTGGAATCAGGACGTGGCGGGCGCCGATGAAAAGGCCAGTTTCCAGGTCATGGTGAATGGACAGGAAGCAGAGCTCAACGACTATGGCTACAATGCCGGCAACGGAGCGCTGTATTTCGATCAGATGACCACTTTGGAGCTGAAAGAGGTTCCTGCAGAAGACGCACAGATCACCGTTCAGGTGGTTGGCAATGTGACGAACGAACTGAATGAAGCTGCGGATACCGAAGAGGTCTATACAGTCGAAGTGGCTCCGTTCTATACGCAGTTTGTCCAGGCGGATTGCGGCATCACCGTGAAGTCCAGCGATGCAGTGGAGCCTTCCACGTTGCAGGCTGCGGCGGACATGGTAGATGTCATGCTTTCCGAACGCTCGGATATTGCGGAGAAGATGATTGAGAATGGTGCAGAGCTGGCTGTATATGGCCAGGGCGAAAGCGCCTATAGCATTCCGGAGCATCGGGCGACGTATGATCCGGATATGTATTATGTAGAAGGTTACGGCGGGATGGTTGGCAATCCGGTTGCCAGCATCTATGATGCAAATGTCCTCCGTCTCCTGCGGCAGGATTCTCCGAATCATTATACCAGCTATGAAAATGAATCCGTATTGGTTCACGAGTTTGGCCACTCCGTCCATCTGCTCGGCGTGGATTCGATCCCGGAACTGAAAGAGGAATTTGATGCGGTTTATGCCTCTGCACAGGCGAAGAACCTTTGGCCGGACAGCTACGCGATTTCGAACAGGGAAGAGTACTTCGCAACATGCACGGCGATCTGGTTCAATGCAATGTCCGAATCGAACGACGGCTCTTGGGATGGCGTGCGCGGCCCGGTCAATACCCGCGAGGAACTCCAAGCATACGACGTCGATATGTATAACTTCCTTGCGAAGATTTATCCGGAGACCGAAGCGGTTTCGGAAGCTTGGGCGAATGTTCCCGATAACTTCCATCCGAGTGATGAACCGCAGCAGCCGACCTGGAACACAGAATCGGACTATAAGATCAAGACCGTGTTGAACGGCAGCTGCATGGAATCCAACAGCAACAATTCCAGTGCAGGCGCGATCATCGACCTGTGGTGGGATTTCGATGGCGAAGCAGAGTACTGGCGTTTGATCCCGGACAGCAACAATGAATACTATATGATTCAGTTGCAATCTGCAACTTCCACCGTATTGATGCCGACCGGTTCCAATGTCGCGGAAGGCGTTGCATTGACCCTCGGCGCTACGGACACGGCAAACGACGCACAGTGGTGGAAGATTGTCCCGGCAGAGCAAGCGGGACAGTATCGCCTGATGAATAAGGCTTCCGAGGAATCCCCGCTCTATATTGCATTGGAAAACGATGCAACAATGGATGGCACGTTGGTCATTTTGGCGAACGACGCAGCGCCCTCTAGCGTATGGACGATCGAAGAGCAGATCCGAAACGAGAACTACCATGAGGCGGACCCGGACGCCATCTATCTGAGTGATCTGGAATGGATCAATGCGGTAGACAGCTGGTTCCTGGTTCGCAAGAATCAGACGGTGAACCAGACGGAGATCTCCTGGAATGAAAACGGCGAAACCGTTATCTATGAAAAGGGCATCGGTACCTTTGCACCGTCCCAGGTGACCTTTGACATCACCGGCCTGCATGCAGAGACCTTTAAGGCGATCGGCTGCTTCCCAGCGGGTAGAGGCAGTTGCGAATTTATCGTTCTAGCGGACGGAGAGCCGATCCTCACAAAGACACTCTCGTACGATGGAAACCAGATTACGCCGGACAACGGCGCTTTGGAAGTGGCCATTCCGGAAGGGACAAAGATTTTGACCCTGTATGCAAACGGCGGCAGCAGCACGACTTGGGCGGATGCCCGTCTCTACTGCGACGAGGAAGCGCAGGAGGATTTGGCCCGCGTCACAGCGAGAACCGAAGAGACCTGGATGCAGGTGGGCGAAACCTCTGCGATCAACGTGACCGGTTATATCGGCCGGGTCGGTTGGGGCGGCCTGCAGAACATCAAGGCGGACCTGACGAATGCAACCATCACCTACAGCAGCAGCGATGAATCCGTTGCCAGAGTAGAGAATGGTGCGATTGTAGCAGTGGCTGACGGTACTGCGACGATCACCTGCAATGTGGAACTGGACGGCGTAACGCAGTCCACGACCCTGGATGTCATCGTTGGAAACGGCACGGAAGATTCTTGGACCGCTGTTTCCCCGGATGGTTCCATCAAGACCCTGTTTACCCTGCGCGACGATGGTTCCGTCGTATTTGCAACCTCCAGAGACGGCAACACCGTGATCGGCACTTCTTCCACCGGCTTGGTCACCAATCTGGGCGATTTCCGCACAGGTTTGACCTTTGTGGACTCCAAGACCGAGACCGTGACGGATTCCTACGATCTGATCGGCGCGAAGAAGAGCCATGTCGATGCGACCGGCACAGAGCTCACGATGAACTTTGAAAAGGACGGCGTCACCTATCGCATTGTCAGCCGCGTCTATGACGATGGCATGGCATTCCAGTATCAGATCGAAGGACAGGACGGCGAGGAACTGACGATTTCTTCGGAGGCGACCGGATTCCTGATGCCGGATGGCTCCGTCGCACAGACGATGGACTTCGATAAGGCAAACGAGGAACGCTACTATCAGAAGGAGATCGAGGAGCTGGAGGGCGGCTATTGCATGCCGTTGCTCTATGAGACCGAGAACGGCGATTGGGCGCTCCTGTCCGAAGCAGCGCTTACCCCGCAGTACAGCGGCGGACAGATCGTTGGCCATGATTCCGGTATGCTGGACGTCGTGTTCTCGCCGGAGCAGTTCAGCGACATCGTCACCACCGCACCGTTTGTATCCCCGTGGCGCTTCATGGTCATCGGCGATCCGGCGGACATTGCGGAAAACACGTTGGCAGAAACCTTGAACCCCGATTGCGCAATCGAAGATACCAGCTGGATCGTACCGGGTGCGGTTGACTGGACCTGGTTGAACGGCGATCTCCGCCACGACAATCTGCCGGAAGGCACTACGTGGGAAGAGACTGCACCGGAGCTGTATAAGCAGTACATCGATTTCGCGGTTGAGATGGGTTGGAAATATCAGCTTCTAGATGAAGGCTGGCAACCGCGCGTGTACAACCGCGGCAACGACCTGTACGACGGTTACTATGACTGGATGCAGGAAGTCCTGGATTATGCAGAAGAGAAGGGTGTTGGCCTGATTGTTTGGGCGAACAAGCGCGACCTGGATACGCCGGAAGAGCGCGAGCGCATCAAGGAATGGGCTGATATGGGCATCAAGGGCATTAAGCCGGACTTCTTTGATTCGCAGAGCCAGGAAATTATCCAGCTGTTGGATATCCTGACCAAGGAAGCAGCAGAGAACCATCTGCTCATCAATATCCACGGCGCTGGCAAGACGACCGGCGAAAGAAGGACCTATCCGAATGCAATCTGCCGCGAGGCTGTTTCCGGCGGTGAGAGCTGTTGGAATGACGCATACTTCGATTGTATGCTTCCGTTCACCCGCTTTGCAGTGGGCGGTGCGGACTTCACCCCGATGGCCTCCTATGGCAACACCTTCGGCAACAAGACCGTAACCCAGGCGCACCTGGTGGCAGAAACCATCATGTTTGAGTGCGGCATCCAGACAATGGCCGATAAGCCGGCTGTCTATCGTGCGCATGTGGCATATGAAAACCTCTTTAAGAATATCCCAACCTCTTGGGAAGACAGCATCCTGTTGGACGGCGACCCGGGCCATTATGTCAATATGGCGCGTACTACAGGCGATGATTGGTATGTAAGCCTTTTGGCAAACGAAGCCCGCACTGCGGCGTTCAACCTGGACTTCCTGGATGACGGCGCGACGTATACCGCATATATCTTCCGCGACAGCGACGACCCGATGAACGACGATACCTCCAAGGCGATCATCACCGAGACGATGACCGTTACAAAGGGCCAGGCGATGTCGATTGACCTGAAGGAGACCGGCGGTGCAGTTGTAAAGCTGGTGAAGACGGCAGATTGGAACGAGCTGAATGCGGCGCTGACAGAGGCAAAGAGCTTGAATTCCAGCAATTACACAGCGGCAAGTTGGAGTGCAGTCGAAGCAGCCATTACAGCAGCAGAGCAGCTTCCGGAAACTGCAGACCAGGCAACCATCGATGCAGCAACGAAGGCGATTAAAGATGCCATTGCAAACCTGGCCAGAAGACCCAGCAACAGTGGCTCCAGCGGTTCCAGTTCGTCGAACAGCGGGAATCCAATGGGTTCCGATGGCGTTGTAGTGGCTGTTGGTACAGGTGCAGCAACTGCTCAGCCCAGAGTGATTTCCGATACAACGATTGATTTCACAGTCAAGAGCGGCAGCGCATACTGTTTCAAGATGACTGTTGTAAATGGCAATAACTTGATGCCGAGCTTTACAGTGGGCAATGGCAATGTACTGAAGACGCAGTTTGTAGCCCAGATCGGAAACGATTACTACTTCCGCGTATGGGCGATTGGCACACCTGGCCAGAGCACAGGCGTTTACACGACCTTGCCGGGCCAGAGCGCCGTCAAGCACTGCACGGTGACGATTGGCTGATTGCTTCCGTAAGATGTTCCTTTGTGGAGCAGAAAGAGAAACCTATTGTGATTTGCTTCCGTAGGGAATGCCGTAGGCGCGAAAAGGCACTGTGTGCCCGCGAAAGACGCCGCGCGTCCGATGAAGCATTGTAATTACCATCCATTCAGCAAATTTAAGGGGCAATCCTGCGGAACATCTTCCGCAGGAAGCCTCTGTCCATTCAGTCAAATAGCAAAACATTTCCCAGTAAAAATGCCTCCTGCCACAGGATTCACTGAGGCAGGAGGCGTTTTTCTTTTGTTGTATAAGATTTTATTTAGGTTGAAAAATCTGCATAGATGTATTGGTATTCCGTATTGATATAATACGTTTGGAAATTTGTAAGCTTTGGATTCTTTAATAGCGCGCTTTGCCGTATTTGCAGGGGAATTAACGCTCCGTCTTCCAGCAAAATGGTTTCCGCCTGCGCCAGGAGGCTCATGCGGCTTTGGGCGTCCATTTGGCTATTGGCTGTTTGAAAGCATTCGTCATATTCTTCGCTCTTATAACTGGCATAGTTATAAGAAGAATCCGATGTCCACAGTTCCAGGTAAGTAGCGGGGTCTGCATATTCCGGAATCCAGCCGGATAGGGACATTTGAAAGTTGTGGGTCTCTTCTAAATCCATATGGGTTTGATAAGGGACTGAGAAAACGTTTATATAAATTCCTAAAACAGATTCCAGTTGTTCTTTGATGATATTCGCTTCCGTTCGGGCCCAATAATCATCCGAAACCAAAAGCTCTAAGCGGATGTCCGACGCTTCTTTAAGCCCCAAGTCTTGAAGGGCGGCATTTAAATAGTCGGTTGCCTTTTGCGCGTCTCCATTGAGAGGGAACGCTTCCAGTGGATATTCTTCACCAAAAGTTTTGTGAGTCCCGGGAAGGATCGGCAGCACATAGCGAGAAATGGCAGTCACATCCTCCGACCCCAAAGCATCCACATAGGCATTCCGGTCAAGTGCATAATTTAATGCCAAACGTAAATTTTTATTGCTGAGCGGACAACTGCCATCCATGTTTAACCGTATAAAATCATTCGCACCATTATAATAGTATTGGATATAAGGGGAGAATGATTCTGGGACATTGGTTGTGCTTGTGGGTAAGACGTCCAGTTCACCATTAAAAAACATGTCGAGCAATTTTGTCCCATTGGTCGATATAATAATGGACACCTGGTCTAGTGGGATGTTATCTGCATCCCAGTAGTTTGGATTTTTTTCCAGAACAATCGAATCATTATGGTTCCATTCTTTCAGCATAAACGGGCCGTTGGAAAGCGTTATATCCACCATAGCAGGATCGCTTTGTGCAGGGATTGGGCTAAAAGTTGGCAAGGTCAATAATTGCAGGAAGTAGGGGGTTGGATTTTCCAGAACAAATTTTAAAATTTTGTCATTGGTCGCTTGAACTCCCAAAGCATCTATCGAAAGCTCTTTCCGGTGGATTTTCGCAGCGTTTTTGATTGGGTACGCCATAAAGGGACGGCTGGAATCTTCTTCCGTCAGCATCCGTTGAATGGCATAGACAAAGTCTTGTGCACGCACGGGCGTCCCATCGCTATAGCATGCATCTCGCAAATAAAAGGTATAGACCAGCCCGTCTGTTGAGATTTCGTAAGAGTTGGCAATCCCATAGAGAAGTTGGTCGCCGTAAGAACGCATCAATCCTTCGTATATATGATAGGCAATGGTTGCTTCAGGAGAGGCATCTACTTTTTGTGGGTCTAATGTGTTGGGCTCTTGAGCCAACGCATACCGCAAGATTTTTGGATGTGTATGATTTTTCGGAGAGGGTTGCGGCGTGCTGCAAGCGGTGAAGCCAACCATAAGGCATATAAGAAGAAAATATATTTTCACCTTTTTCACATATATCACCTGGAATGTATCATAGAAATTTGTATATTTTTTAGCATAGCATAAACGTTTTCTATATACAAGGCACCTACAAGATATAAAAATAAAATTTTGATGGATTTCTCATAGCATGATTTTTCAAAGGAAAATTCATGCGCATGAACTACGTTAGACTAAAATGGGAAGTTCCATTTGAGAAGAGGCACTTGCATGAAAGCTTTGCGAAAAGAAAACAAAAAATATATCTGGGCGGCTTGTCTGTGCTTTATGATAATAGGATTGGTCATCTTTATGGGGATTTGGCAGCCGCTGCATGATCCAGAAATCTCCCGCTTGGAAAACAGTACAGTGGACCTGCAAGGAATTGACTTTGATACGGGGAAACCCATTATATTAAAGGGCGAATGGGAATTTTTTTGGCAAAAATTGTTGGTTACAGATCATTTAAAAGATCAGGAACCGGATGCATTGGTTCAGGTGCCATCTTATTGGACACAGCTGGAACAGGATGGACAGGCCTTGCCAAATGAAGGATATGCCAGTTACCGCATACGGCTTGTCAATTGCCCACCAGAGGCTGACGTGCTTGTAGTGGTCCCCAATCTTCCTTCCGCATACCGGATATTTTTGAATGGGCAGCCGGTTTCTGGAAGCGGGACGGTTTTGAAAAATCCGGAAAACACGGAAGTATTCCCGAGTTATATTGAAATGAACACCTTGCCGCTGCGCTCTTCAGAATGCGAATTGGTCATTGAAGTATCCAGCCATGTTTATCCAGGCCTATGCCTGACGCCCATCTTGATCGACCGCTCTACATACGAACAGGCGGCGGAGCGGGATATCATTTTTAGTTCGCTGCTGTTGGGCATTGCGATTGTGTTTATTATTTTCTATGCAATGGATCGTATGCTGAAACCTAAAAGTGGGTATTCAGTCACCATCCTTTTGGTGATGATTTTATTTTTGCTAAAAAGCTTTTACAGGGGGCCGATCTTTTCTGCGTTTTGCTTTTGGTCACCGATTCCTTATGATTATATGCTTTTCCCCTTCCATGCTGCGGGCGTGGCAGCCTGGGGAATTCTCCTATGTGCGAATCCAAAGCCTTCTGGGGTTCCAAGAAGCAAGAAGAGGATTGTTTGTGTAAACCTATTGGTTCTGGGAGCCTATGCAATCGCTGTAGGGATTGGATTGGCCTTCCACATTACCTGGTGGTGGGCCCTGGTTGATATCCTTCTTGCCCCCATCCTTTTTGTGGGAATGGTAAAACCGATCCTTCAAGATGAACATGCACCAAGTCCTTATTTTTTCCCTTATTACCTCGGATGCCTTTGCGTCTATGCCGGATGCCTTCTGGGGGATATGGCGCTTGGAGGGCTTTTCCCCTTTGACGACAGCTTTGCATTCCAGATAGGGCTGGTGTGTTTGACAATTGCCATTAAATATGTGGACGGAAAAAGGCTGAATGCCATTCAGAATGAAGCGTTGAAGGTTGCGGAAATGCGCGCTGAGTTGCAACAGGCCCAGACCAATTTGGCCTTGCACCAGATACAACCACATTTCTTATACAATGCGCTGTTGGCTATTAAAGTGCTTTGCCGGAAAGACCCGGAGAAAGCAGAGAAAGCGGTGTACGATTTTTCCACCTACCTGCGCGGCAATATGGATTCGATTGAAAGCACGGAACCCATCCTGTTTGAAGAGGAATTGCAAAATATCCGCGCTTATTTAAACATTGAACAGATGCGGTTTGGCGAACGTCTTCATGTGATTTTAGACATTCGGTGCCGGAATTTTATGGTGCCGCCTTTGACGGTACAACCCCTCGTAGAGAATGCTGTGCGGCATGGCATCTGTAAAAAGATTGAGGGAGGGACCGTATCTCTGTGTTCTTACCAAAAAGATGGCTTTGTCTGGATTGAGATTTTAGATGATGGGGTGGGATTTGACGTTGAGCAATTGCAATCCTCTTCTTTTGGTGGAGTTGGGATAAAAAACCTTCGTTACCGTTTAGAGACCTTGCTGAAGGCAAAGCTTGAGATCCAGAGCGAGGTTGGGAAGGGGACTAAACAGGTGATTCAAATTCCAGAACAGGAGGCGCAGCTCTTTGATGAAGACGATGATCGTTGATGATGAGCCGCTTGCAGTAGAAGAATTGGCAGATACTTGCGAACAAATCGAAGATGTGCAGATTGTAGGACGCTTTTTACATGCCGCAGAAGCGTTAAAATATGCGGAAGGGCATCCCGTTGATTTAGCATTCTTGGACATTGAAATGCCGGGAATTCGGGGGTTGGATCTGGCACACCAGCTTCATGCAATCAATGAACGCATTGCGGTTGTATTTGTGACAGGCTATAAACAGTATGCCTTGGACGCTTTTAATGAAGATGCGTATGGCTATATTTTAAAGCCGTTTGAACAGCAGTCTGTGCGCAAAGTTATCGACAAAGTGCGCCGAGTCGTAGGGCCAACAGAAGGGAAAAAAGCCTTTATAAGGACATTTGGCCGGTTTGGATTGTTTGTCGATGACAAGCCTGTAGATTTCAAAAGTAGCAAGGCCAAAGAACTCCTAGCCCTGCTCATCAGTCAAGACGGCGCGCTGGTTGATATGGATTCAATCATTGGGACCCTATGGGAAGATGAGCAGTATGATAGCAAAGTCAAGGCAAAGTATCGAAAGGCTTGCATGTATTTGCGCCAAGCATTGGAAAAGGTTGGCCTTGGTGACGCGCTCATATCCGTCCGCGGGAAGTTGGGAATCAATTGCGAGCGCTTCGACTGCGATTATTTTCGATTGCTTGCCGGCGATGTACAGGCAGCGGCTTCGTTTGCAGGGGCATTTCTGTTCGAATACTCTTGGGCAGAAGAGATGTTGCCCAATGTGCAGCGAATGGCAGAAATGGTTTTAGCCAGAAAGCAATCTTAAGTATGGTGTGAAAGCCTTTTGTACCCGTTTCTAAGCGATGTGTATAGTAGGGAGGACGATATGCAGACAGGCCGCTTGTTTTCCATCCTATATTTGTTGATGGAACATGGGAACATGACTGCCAAACAGCTTGCGGAGCGGTTTGAGGTGTCGCCCCGCACAATTTACCGTGACATTGATCTCCTGTCCGGGGCGGGAATACCAATCTATGCCAGCAAGGGAAAGGGCGGCGGAATCCAGCTCTTATCCCACTTCGTTCTGGACCGTTCGTTGCTTTCTTCCGAAGAGCAGGATGAAATTCTATTCGCCTTGCAAAGCCTACGGGCGGCCAGCATGCAGGGGACACAAGTGCTGTCCCGCTTACATGGGCTTTTTCAGAAGCGTGTAACGGATTGGATAGATGTAGACTTTTCCAGTTGGAATGGCGCCTCAGCGGAGCGGGAGATTTTCGGTATTCTCAAAACAGGGATCTTGGAACAATATGTGTTGGAATTTTCCTATTCCAATACTTTGGGGGAGACCGCCCGGCGCTGTGTGGAACCGATGAAATTGCACTTCCGCAACAGCAGTTGGTATTTGCAGGCTTATTGCCGCACCAGACAGGATTACCGCACCTTTAAAATATCCCGGATGCAGCATGTCTGCCTGACCGGTCAGCACTTTACCCGGGACCAGCATTCATTGCCGGAAATGGAGCTTCCATCCTATGCATCGGGCCATACCGTCCCATTGGTTTTGCAGATTTCCGCAAAGATGGCCTACTGGGTTTATGATGAGTTCCCAGTGGATTGCATCCGGCGGAGGCAGGATGGGACTTTCGTTGTATCCATAGAATATCCGGACGATCCCTGGCTCTGCGGCTATTTATTGTCCTTTGGAGATGCCATGAAGATCCTTTCCCCGCCGGAAATACAGAACCGGATTGCCTGTTTTGCCCATAATATAGCGGACCTTTATGAAAAATAGGGAGGCTTTGTATTTTAATATGACATGCTCTTGTCCTATTTTGTGGTTTATACTGAGGAAACAAAAACGGGAAATCCCCGGGAAAGAAGGAACAGGTATGAACTATGAAATCGTAACATTGCAGAAAAAAAGAATCGCCGGCGTCTCTGTACGTACGAGCAACGCCAGCCCGGACATGCAGCAAAAGATCGGCGAACTTTGGACGCGTTATTTTCGGGAGATCAATGGAAGACTGGCGGGGGGCAAGGGACAAGCTGCCTACGGCCTATATACCAATTACGAAAATGGCGCACAAGGCGATTATGATGCTTTCGTCGGCTGTGAAGTGGATGGTGACCCGGCGCCACAGGAGGGAATCCGGTATGTGACGATCCCAGCCGGTTCCTATGCAAAATTTCAGTTTCATGGCGATGTAACAAAGGATATGGGGATATTTTGGAAACAGGTTTGGCAGGAAAATCTCCCGCGCAAGTTTACTTGTGATTTTGAAGAATATTCTATCGGGATGGGGAATGGCCAACCTACGGATGTGGCGATCTATGTAGCGCTGGCCGACTTTTGTCAGAGCTGCGGTATGCCAATGACAGAAGCTTCCCAGTATGGGACGAATGCGGATGGGACAAGAAATACCGATTATTGCCGTTATTGCTACCAAAATGGCGCTTTTCTAGCGGATTGTACGATGGAACAGATGGTGGATTTTTGTTTGGACGTGGAAAAGGATTCTGGTAGGTATACGGACCGTGCAGAAGCGAAAAGAGCGATGCTGTCTTGGTTCCCGGAACTAAAGAGGTGGAAAGAGAAATAAGGGATTGCGCTTTTCACAGCGGTTGTGGTAAGATGGGAAAAAATATGAAAGGGGCCGGAATGATGAAATCTTATCGGAAAGAGCTGTGGTTCCATGTGCCGGCGCGCAGGGGCTTGGTCAATATCACACCGCAGGTGGAAGAAGCGCTGCGTGAGAGCGGAATTAAAGAGGGGCTGGTTCTGGTAAACGCCATGAATATCACTGCCAGTGTGTTTATCAATGATGATGAGGCAGGACTGCACCATGATTATGAAGTGTGGCTGGAAAAGCTCGCGCCGGAAAAGCCGTATGACCAATATCATCACAATGGGTTTGAAGACAATGCCGACGCCCATCTAAAAAGGACGATTATGGGGCGTGAAGTGGTGGTAGCTGTGACAAACGGTCGGCTGGACTTTGGCACATGGGAGCAGATCTTCTACTTTGAATTCGATGGAAAGCGGGATAAACACGCTTTGATCAAAATCATCGGAGAATAATCTTGTGTGGGGCCGGTTCAGGAGCATCTGGGCCGGCCTGCTTACTTTATAGAGTACAGACCAATACCAGACGGATGTTGTGCCTTTTCATCCGTAGGTGCATATCCTTCCGGAAAAGGGGGAAAGGGCATGCCGAAGCTATATTTTAAGTATGGGGCCATGAACAGCTCTAAATCGGCAAACGCTTTGATGGTGAAATTCAATTATGAAGAGCAGGGATACCGTGTTGCGCTGTTAAAGCCCAGCATTGATGATCGTGACGGAACAGAGGTAGTAAAATCGCGCATTGGGTTGGAGCAACGGTGTTATGTGATTGATGAGGACATGAACCTGCTGGACTGGTACGATGCACACCGGGAATACCAGGTGCTGATCGTTGACGAAGCGCAGTTCCTTACACCAGAACAGGTGGAACAACTCAAGGACCTGGCGGTGGATGAAATTCCCGTGTTGTGCTTTGGATTGAAGACAGACTTTCAGACGAAGATGTTTCCTGCGAGCAAGCGCCTGTTTGAATTAGCGGATTCCCTTTCGGAGATCAAATCGGTGTGCCGTTGCGGCAGGAAGGCAGAAGTGAACGCCCGTATCCACGACGGGGCCATCATCAAGGAAGGCAAACAGATTTTGATCGGAGGCAACGAGCGTTATGTAGGGATGTGTTACAAGTGTTGGAGGGACAACCGGTTTTCTGGCCTTTCCCATTCAGCGCATACAGGAACAGAGAAAACAGCCTTAAAGTGATGGTGGCAACCATTCTTTAAGGCTGTTTTTAATGGATGTTTGGACTAGGTATATCCCATTCCTACTTTGCGATTTATTTACGTTCAGAATCTATAGAGGAGGTTTCTACCATATTTTCTGCGGCGGCCTTCCCCTTGGTTTGCGCCTCGGGAAAATTTTTTCGCTGGAACTTCTCTTTGGTAAGCCCTTTTTTGTACAGGCGCCTACGAACTGTTTCGCGGAGAAGCGCATAGAGCACCGAAAAGGTTGGAATGCCCAACAGGATACCGACGATCCCAAACAGGTTCCCACATAGGATGATGGAGAGCAAAACCCAAATCGGCGGCAATCCAATGGAGGTGCCGACCACGCGCGGGTAGATTAGGTTCCCCTCAATCTGCTGGAGAATCAGGAAGAATACAATATAGGTTACCGTGTACCATGGATTCACCAAAAGCAGGATAAAACCCGCTGTGAACATAGAGATATAGGGCCCAATGATGGGAATCAGGCTGCATAGCGCGACAATTGAACTAATCAATACCGCATAAGGCAATCGGAGGATACTCAATCCAATGTACACCAGGAAAAACCAGATGCACGCTTCTGTGAGCTGCCCACGCACAAAATTGGAAAAGATCCGGTTGGCCATGCTGGAAATCTCGATGGTCCGCCTTGCTGCACGGTTGGGCAGGAACGCATAGAGTAGGCGCTTCAAATGGCTGGTCAGCTTTTCCTTACCGAACAGCATATACATACAAAAGATAAAACTCATGGCCATGGTAAAAATGCCGTTCGCCACGCTGGCTGTAATGTTAAACAGGGACCCCATAAAATTGGAGGTAACCTCTGTCGCTTTGGACAAAAGGGAAGTCCAATCGATGGAGAGGGAGTTGATTTGATCTTGGGTCACATTGTATTTTTCCAGAAGACGGATAATCTCGTTTGATAAGCGGCTGATGTACGTGGGGGCGTTCCGAATCAAGACTTCTAAAGAGGAAACCAATTCCGGAACGACAAAAAGGATAATTGCGCCTAAGATGACAATCAATGTTAGGAAGGAGAGCACCACGCAAACGGCGCGCCGGCACTTCTTCCACAGTTTGAGATCTTTTTTATTGAGAAAAGCAAATACTTTCTCCTCGTAAAACTTTAAGATCACATTGACTACAAATGCAATGGCAATTCCGATAAAAAACGGGGATGCAAGCGAAAAGATAGAGAGGAAAAAGCTGAACAGCTTGTCCAGGTTGAACAGAGCGAATATCAACAAAACGGTGTAGGTAATTAAAAGCACAATCCGCTTTGTCAGCTTGGGATCTTCGATCAGCTGTTTTAAATTCATATCGTTCACTCCTCAAGCTCATTATAATACGCGGTGTGAGCGAAGTAAAGAAAAGCCGTTCCAATTCATTGGAATTATCAATGGTTCAAAAGGCCGGATGCCATAGGGTTCCCAAGGCATCCGGCGTTATACATGGCAGTATGTTTTTATTGAAAAAGGGAAGTGATGGATTCCCATAACTGCTGGAAAAGGTTTACCACCCTGTCCCAAAAGCTAGTAGGTTGGGAATCTGGGTCCAGATCCTCGACGGGTTCCTCCGCATCGCCTAAGGAGATTTCTTCTGTGCGCAAGATGACCTGAATGCTGGCAGGAGCAGGATTTTTGCGGGATGTAAACGAAACCATCTCTGCTTCTGCGTCCAAATTTAAGAAATTGCTGTCCTCTTCCACTTGATCCAGCTGGTCTTCCACGGTCCCTTTGATGGAATCGCTTGCATCGCGAAGGGACGACGTGCTGCCGGACATATCCAGGGCTTCTGACAATGCGCCGATCAATCCGTCCAGTGTCTTCTGGGTCCCTTCATTCAGATATTGGCCGCTCTCCTTCATCATCGATTCGAGATCTTGTAGGAAGGTGGAGGTGCTGGTCAATGTGGAGCCGAGCTGTGTGGCCAGTTCGGAACAATCCGACAGCAGGGAGATGGTACCCTCCTTATATTGGTTTAAGGTATTGTTTAACGTTTGTACGGTGGTGAGGAAAGAAGAGCAGGTGGCGATGGCAGCTTGCAAAGATGTGCCGGTGCGGTTGAGTTCACCGATTACGTCCGCGGCGGAATCTAAATCGGAGAGCCCTTTCAGGTCGTCCAATAGATCATCGATTGCACTGCCTAAGCCGTCCAACGTGCCAACGGTATTGCTGGTATTGCTTAAAAGGTCGGTCAGCTTTTTCCGCACTTGTTCCAGCTTGACGGTGGCTTCATCCAATCGGTCGCGGTATTTCTTGAGCGGCGCAAGCAGTGTATCGGAGACGCCTTTCTGTGTAAGGTCCGCGATCACCTGGTCCAACTGGCTTTTGGTGTCCTGCAAACCGGTGAGCAATTTTCCAAGCGGGTCTTCCAGGCGGTCGATCGTTCCTTTTAGATCTTCCAAATCTCCCTCAAACGGCGCGAATGAATCGGTTAGATCATCAATGGCGTCTTGTAGGTTGGTGAGATGCTTGCGGCTGATGGTGGCGTCGTTCAGAGCGTCCTCCAGATCTTCCATGCTGTTTTGGAGACGGGAAAGAGAACTGGAAAGGCTTCCCAAGTCGGAGGCTAGGAGGCCGGTGGTATCTACCATGGCATTGATGTCTGCGCTGACATCGTTGACAAGCTGTTCCCCGTTTTGCAAATGCGGTACGAGAGCAACAATCTTCTGCGAGAGTGCATCCAGATCCTTCAAAGAAGCGTCTGCGCCGTCATAGATGCCTCCCTTCGCGGACTGAATGGATGTGCGCGCCTGTTGTAGGGCTTGCAATCCCTCCTGGGTCAGTTCCAGGCTTCCGGACATATCCTCCAGCGCGTTCAAAATTTGATCCAGGCTGTCATAGACGGAGTCGGCGGAATCGCCGATGGTGTCCTTCGCCTCTTTCAGATCCTTGATGGTCTTCATCTGCTCCAGGGTTCCGGGGATCATCAGCATGATCACGCCGGGAAACTCAAAGCTTTCCGTGCCGATGCGGATGGTAAAGGTTGTATGTTCGCCGGGCAGCGCCGCAAAGAGAACCGCTTTGTATGTACCGATGGATTGTGTTTGGGAACCCGGCGCTTCGATGCTGAGTACATCCTCGACATTGACCATGGTAGCCGCCTGCAACAGCAGATTGTTTTGATAGTAGGTTTCTGCGCTCCCGTTCGGAATGCATTCAATATTGATTTCTACCAAGCCGGATGCGCCGGCGAGGTCTTGCGCTTCTGTGGGAACGCCGTTGAGCTTGTAAGAGACTTTGAAGGACCAGGGCAGGATGATGCTGTTTTGCGCAGGCGTGCATTCGTAAAAGAAGTGATCGTTCGCATCCGGGGAGAGGCTCCAGACAACGCCGTCGTTCGTCAATTCCGGCTCGTCGTATCCGGACATGTTGGTGACCTTTGTGTACGATCCATAGTCCTTAAATTCCCGGTTCCCATTGAGGCTGCATCCTTTGACTACGCTGGTGCCGGTGACGGCGCCGTAGTGGTCCAGGTTGACGTAGACGGCCTCATCCGTTGTGACCGGCGTTTCCACCGCATGTGCAGGAATCGTAGCAAGGGGAAGCAGCATGGCGAAAGATAGGATACAAGCAATCAAGCGTTTACAGTTCTTCATGATAAGAGGCCTCCTTTGGAGTTTTGCTGAGCTGTATCAGGGGCTGTAGTTTTTTTTCGTTTGTGTTTTTCCAGCCATGTTTTCCATCGGATGGAACGCTTAGCTTTGCGGAGCGCCCGGCGGCGCATTTGATTCATGACCAGTTTGTCGCTGAGCACCAGGAGGACAGGCAGAAGGAAAATCACCAGCAGGGTGCTCAGAAGGGCGCCGCGCCCCACCAAGTGCCCCATATCTGCGATGGCGGAAACAGTGGAAACATAGTACAGGCCGTAACCAACGATGGTTAGGATGGAACCGGACGTCAGAATGGACAGGGCACTTTGTGAGATTGCATGGATGGCAGCCTCTTTTTTGGGAAGATGGGTACGCGCTTCCAAATAATTGTTGGTTGTCAGGATGGAATAGTCCACTGTCGCGCCTAATTGTAAACAGCTTACGATGATATATCCCATATAAATCATCTTGTCGCCCGCTAAATAGGGGATCGCCATGTTGAAAAAGATGGCTACTTCGATGGGGATCATTACCACGATAGGAATAATGAATGAGCGGAAGGTCAACAGGACCACCACCGCGACTCCCAAAAGCGAAAGGATATTGACGTAATTGTAGTCGTTGGTGATGATGGTTTGGATATCCTGTGTCGAGGGTGTCGTCCCCACCAGATAGGAGCCCTCTGGATAATAGGATTCGACAATCGAACGCACTTCATCCGTACATTGATAAGCGTACGCGCTTTCGTCCTTGGTCTTAAGGTAGATCATGATGCGGCTGTAATCGTCCGAGTGGAGCTGTCCGGTCAGGGATTCTGGAAGGAAGTCTTCGGGGACCCCTTCTGGCAGCGTATCTGCGAGGGATGTGACGGATTTTACATAATCCAAATCCCGCAGCGATTCGGTCAAAGCGCGTTCCGTTACATTGTTGGTATTGGGGACCAATGCAAGGACCAGGTTGCTGCGGCCGAAGCGGGTATTGATCGCCTGCTCATCCTCATATACCTTTGTTCCAGGGCTGGAGCCCAAGGAGCCGTTCCCGAAAAGGAACTGGTTCATATTCTGCGCGGTAAAGGCCGGAACAACCAGAAGGGCAACCAGGATGAGTACGCCGTAGCGGATCTTAAAGACGGCCTTTCCTAATCCCTTGAAAGAGGGCATAAAAGAGCGGTGGGCGGTTTTTTCGATCTTATCCCCCCAGCGGAGCAATAAGGCAGGCATCAAAAGCAATACCGTTAAAAGGCTGATGACAATGCCTTTTGCCAGGACAAAGCCCATGTCAAAGCCAATTTTAAAGCGCATCAGCATCAACACGAGGAAGCCGACAATGGTCGTTGCGCCGCTGGACAGGATGGAAGTCACAGAGCTGTGAATCGCATTTGCCACAGCTTGCTCGGGCTCTACCCCCGCTTGCCGTTCCCTGGTGAAGGAATGCAGCAAAAAGACGGAATAGTCCATTGCGATGGCCAATTGCAGGATGGCCGCTGTACTAAAGGTGAGAAAGGAGATTTCCCCCAAAAAGATATTGGTACCCATGTTGATGATAATGGCCACGCCCATGATGAATAGGAAGAGGAAGGGTTCAAACCAGGATGTTGTGGTGAGGCAGAGGATCACCGAAATCATAAAAATCCCCATCACCATGGCGATAGCAATTTCACGGGTCAAGGTTTCATCCAGAGATTTGTTTTGTACAGCGGGCCCCATGAAATACCCCTTATCCCCGGTGATGGCTTCGATTTCGTTGAGTGCGTTGTGCGTCTTGGCATCGGAATCGTCCTCATCAAAAATGATATCCATCACGGCGTATCCGTCCTTGTAATAGTCCTCGATCGCCTCGTAATTGATAAAAAGTTCGGATTGATAGACGTCGGCCGCGGTATCCGCCCAGGTGACCATATTGACCCCGTCCACCGCTTCGATACGGTCCTTGTACAGTTTGGCTTCATAAAGGGATACATCACCGACCATAACGCGTGCCGTGCCGGGGTAGCCGAATTCCTCATCCATCACATTCAATCCGGCTTTCGAAGCGGCGTCGTCCGGCAAGTATTTGCTCAAATCATAATTGACCCGGACAAAGCAAAGGGCAATAATGCTGAGGACAACGGCAACGGCAAAAATCTTTTCAATCCATTTGCGTTTTCTGATGACAAAATTGGAAAAACGGTGGACCGTATGTTTTTCCTTTTCCAACTGCAATCGCCTCCTGTGACAAATTGTGGAAATCATTTGGCATTCTGGAACGAATCAGAAATTCTAGATGAAAAATCGGATATTGCACATGATACTGGATAAAAAACAGAATTGTATACCATAAAAATACATATTATATTATTTTTTCTACCTAACATTTTTGAAAATCAAAAGGGATAACCCCTTTGTTCAGTGTTCGCCGGGGCGCTTTGCTTTGGAGAGCTTTTGGCCTCGTTTGCGATACTGCTGCGGGGTCATCCCTGTATACCGTTTGAAAATTTGTATGAAATAGCTTTGGGAGATGAAATGTAAAAAGTTACTGATCTCCAAAAAGCTCTCGTCGGATAGGAGGAGGAGATTCTGCGCTTCGCGCACACGTGCCTGCTGGATGTAAGAGGTAATGGTCGTCCCCGTCTCCTGTTTAAAGCGGCGCGAGAGATACCGGGGGCTCAGCTGCACCTGGTCTGCAAGGATCGAAAGGGAAAGCTCCTCGTGCAAATGATCGGTGATAAATTGAATGCACTGAGTGATGGGAAAGGAATACGCTGTCTGCCGCTGGACATTAGCCACCCGTTCGGTCAGGTCGAATACCATGCGTGCGCACAACATGTAGACATCCTTTACCTCCCCGCAGGTTTCCATCTGCTGCACATATACATCGCTGAGGCGGCATGCAGATTCGGCGCTCAGTCCCCCGGCGATTGCGGCGCGTGAAATTACGGCGGCAATCGCAATGGAGGTATCCTTGCTTTGCCGCAAGGGAGTGGAAGAGAGTGTGCCGGCGGTTCCTGAGAGGTAGGTATCCAATAAGCGTTTTAGTTCAGCGGTATTACCGGTCTGGACGCATTTTGTAAACATTTGCTCGAGCGCAAATGGGACTGGCATATTGGTCAATTCCCGCTGGGAAAAGTAGCTGGATTCCAAGGCGCGGTTGATTGCGTCCTGGGGGATCTGCTGCTGTTGGGCGATAAAAAAATCCGAGATGCCGATACTTTCCCCGAAAATTGTCAGATGGAACATCTGCACATAGCGGATAAACTGTACCGTGTTGTAAACAGGGAGCTGTTTGGCAAGGGTGTAGAGCTTATGCGTATCCTTACAGGGATAAAGCGAAGTCAGGTCACGGATGCTGCCCGGAGAGATCTCCTCCAAAAGCGCTGGTCCCAAAATCAAAAAAAGGGATTGTTCATCCATAGAAAAGGAGATGCAGGCACACAATAAGACCGAATGGTATGTCTGTAGGACCGGGCCTTGTTTCGCGCGTGCAATAAGGGATTCAGAAATGGAGCGCGGGAGGCCGATCTCCTGAAATTCTGGGAGAGAGGGAAAGAAAAGGCGCGTGGCCCCATGGATATCAGCAATTTGAATGGGAATTTGTGATACTTCATAGAGCAATTTGCTGAATTCGCGGATGCGTTCCCAATCGTTATCAAATTTCATAGGTTCTCTCCATTCATCGGTTAGCAAAAGCGTTAGGAAAAGTTCAAAAACCGGTAACATGTTTTTATTTCAAAAATATTATACTATAAACACTCTATTCAATATATTATATATACATGAAAACTATTTGAACAAATTATTGCCAACGGAGGTGTGATATGGAGGTCATCGAATTCAAAAATGTGGTTTGGGATATGACGCGCCGGATTTCCGAATGTATGGATGGGATGTTCCGCCCGATTAGCGAACAATATGGCCTGACACACATGCAGATGCGGATTCTTATGGAGCTTTGGTCCGCGGAGGATTCCCCCACAATCGGCCAGCTTGGGCGCACATTGGGGATGACCAGCGGAAATATGTCCTCCATGTGCAAACGTTTAGAGCAAGAAGGCTTCCTTCTTCGGGTCCGGGATTTACAGGATGAACGTATGGTCAAAATCGCCTTATCTGAGAAGGGGAAGGACACTGTCCGGGCGATTGACCGCCTTGCAGAAGAAAAATATGCCTCCTGCTTAGAGAGGCTTGGACGGGAACGGATGGAGCAAGTTGCCGAAAATTTGCGTGAGATCGATGCGCTACTGCGCGACATGTTGGAAAATCATCAGAAAGGAACAGTCGAATGAAAGAACAGAAATCACCGAAAAAATCATTGATCTATTATTATGTAATTGCGCTCGTGGTGCTTCTTTTATTAAATGCACTGGTATTCCCCAGTATATTTGGCACACGGGTAACCGAGGTTTCTTATGACGCATTCCTGGCCCAACTAGAGGCGGGTAAGATCACCTAGGTGGAAGACCAGGAGGATAAAATTGCTTTTATCGGGCAGGACGAAAATGGAAAAGAAGCCGTATTCGTCACCGGCAAAATGGAGGACAGCGATACGCTGAGCAGCCGCCTGGATGAAGCGGATGTTCAATATGGAAAGGAAATCCCGAAAGAAGAGTCGCCGCTTCTTACGTTTATTCTCTCCTGGGTATTCCCCATTTTGATGTTTCTTATTTTGGGGCAGCTGCTCACCCGCTATATGCAGAAAAAGATGGGCGGCCCCAACGCCATGACCTTTGGCAAGAGCAACGCCAAGATCTATGTGGAGGCGCAAACGGGCAAGACCTTTGACGATGTTGCCGGGCAGGACGAGGCGAAGGAAGCCCTTTCGGAGATTGTGGATTTCTTGCACAATCCATCGAAATATGCAGAGATCGGCGCTTCTCTTCCGAAGGGCGCTTTGCTGGTGGGCCCTCCGGGAACCGGTAAGACATTGCTTGCGCAGGCGGTCGCTGGGGAAGCAAAGGTGCCGTTTTTCTCCATCTCCGGTTCGGAGTTTGTAGAGATGTTTGTCGGTATGGGGGCAGCCAAAGTCCGCGACCTCTTTAAGCAGGCCCAGGAGAAGGCCCCTTGCATTGTGTTTATCGATGAGATCGACACCATCGGAAAAAAGCGCGAGGGCGGCATGGGCGGCAACGACGAACGGGAGCAGACCCTCAACCAGTTGCTTACGGAGATGGACGGCTTTGACGGGAAAAAGGGCGTTGTAATCCTGGCCGCGACCAACCGCCCGGATTCCTTGGACAAAGCGCTTCTGCGCCCGGGCCGTTTTGACCGGCGTATCCCGGTGGAACTGCCGGACCTGGCGGGGCGCGAGGCTATTTTGAAGGTTCACGCCAAAAAGATCAAAGTGGCACCCGACATCGACTACAACGCTATCGCCCGCGCGACCGCAGGCGCTTCCGGCGCGGAGTTGGCGAACATCATCAATGAGGCGGCCTTGCGCGCGGTACGCTGCGGCCATTTCAGCGTGACGCAGGCGGACTTGGAAGAGAGCGTGGAGGTTGTCATCGCCGGTTACCAGCGCAAGAGCGCGGTGATCTCCGCAAAGGAAAAAGAGATCGTCGCTTATCATGAAATTGGACATGCGCTTGTTGCCGCGATGCAGAGCGACTCGGCGCCCGTCCATAAAATTACCATTGTCCCGCGTACATCCGGAGCCCTGGGCTATACCATGCAGGTGGAAGAGGGCGAGCGGGTGCTGATGTCCCGCGAAGAGGCGTACAACAAGATCGCCACGCTGACCGGCGGCCGTGCAGCGGAAGAACTGATCTTTGGCTCGTTTACCTCCGGGGCATCCAACGACATCGAGCAGGCGACTAAGCTTGCGCGCTCCATGGTGACCCGGTTGGGCATGAGCAAGACCTTTGACATGATGGCCTTGGAGACGGTCAGCAATCAATACTTGGGCGGGGACGCCTCCTTGACCTGCTCGCCGGAGACCGCGGCTAAGATCGACGAGGAGGTTTTGGAGCTGATCCGTTCTGCGCACGAAAAGGCGATTGCGATTTTGAAGGAGAATATGGAGAAGCTGCATGAGTTGGCGCACTATCTGTTGGAGAGGGAGACCATCACGGGCGAGGAATTCATGGAGATTCTAAAGAAATAATGGGACAGCGGCCGGGCACAGGTGTTTATGCCCGGCCGCTGCTGCTTTTCCGGATGGGTTTTGCTTTTGTAGAGGGCCTATGGTATAATCAATCCATTCCGCATGGCTGACGCTTGCCGGAAAGGGGCAACGGCGTTTGGATGCGGTGTGGGCCGCCTTTTTAGGCGGATGCGAATCAAATCGAAAACGGGTGTTTCCCGGGAAATAGGAGTGTATCTATGGCTGAACAGTGGAAAATGGTAATCCCGTGCCTGTTGGGGATCGAAGGACTGGTGGGGGATGAATTGCGCGCGATGGAAGCGCAAAATGTGGAACCGCAGAACGGCCGTGTGTTTTTTACCGGAGATGCGTCGATGCTCGCGCGCGCCAACCTCGGCTCACGGTATGGGGAGCGCGTTCTGATTGAACTGGGGAGCTTCGAGGCGCGCAGTTTTGAAGAGCTCTTCCAGGGGGTAAAGGCCCTGCCTTGGGAACAGTGGATCGGAAAAGAGGATGCGTTTCCCGTCAAGGGGCGCTCCCTGAATTCCAAATTAGCCAGCGTCCCAGATTGCCAATCCATCATCAAAAAAGCCGTCGTGGAGCGCCTGAAGGGCAAATACCATCTAAATTGGTTTGAAGAGACCGGGACTCTGCATCAGATTCAATTCCTCATCATGAAGGACCACGTCAGCGTCATGCTGGATACCTCCGGGGCGGGCCTGCACAAGCGCGGTTACCGGGCCAATTCCACAGAGGCGCCGATCAAGGAGACCTTGGCGGCGGCGATGGCGTATCTTTCGCGTGTCCGCCGGGATGGGATTGTGATCGACCCATTTTGCGGCTCCGGTACCATTTTGGTGGAATCTGCGCTTTACGCCAAAAACATCGCCCCGGGGCTGCAACGTTCGTTTACAGCGGAACGCTGGAAGAATATCCCGTCCGCAGTCTGGCAGCAAGAACGGGCGCGTGCGCGGGACCTGGTGTGCCGGGACGCTTCCTTCACTGGGTATGGATATGACATTGACGGGGCTGCGGTGAACCTGACGCTGGAAAATGCGCGCAAGGCCGGTGTGATCTCCTGCATCCATGCGGAGAAGCGGGATGTGGCGGATTTCCAACCGCTGGGCGAACGCGGCGACGTCATTTGCAACCCGCCGTATGGTGAGCGCCTGCTGGATATCCGCGCCGCGGAAGAGCTCTATCGGACGATGGGGAAGGTGTTTACCCCCAAGAAAAAATGGAGCTATAACATCATCAGCCCCGATGAGACCTTTGAGGAGTGCTACGGCCGCAAGGCGGACCGCCGCAGAAAGCTTTACAACGGCATGATTAAGTGTCAGTTTTATATGTATTATAAAAGCGGGATTTAGCAGATGGACAGCCAGTCCGCTACGGCAAAAGCGGCTGGTTGCCGAAGCAGAAATGCAAGAAGAGGGCTGGAAATTTCAGGGAGAGTGTGCGGAAAGGCTTTTATAGCGCATGCGGCCGGTTGTAGGAGCAATGGCTTGAAACCGCCATATTTTGTGGACTCCCCTTGGAAATCCGGCCCTGCTTTGCATATTTCTGGGTGAATTGTAAATAATTTATGAAATTGCATTTTTTCGGGAAAAACCCCTTGATTTTTCCTGCGTAAGTGGCTAAAATAGTCTTAGCACTCAGAGATAGCGAGTGCTAAGAACATATCGTTTCAAGCGGCGCGGTCAAAGCGTCGAGCAGTTTGAAAGGGTATGCATGGATTTTGTAGGATCTATTTCTGAAGGAGGAAATTTAAATGACAATCAAACCGTTGGCAGACAGAGTTCTGATTAAGATGGAAGAAGCAGAAGAGACCACAAAGAGCGGCATCATCCTGGCAGGTTCCGCGAAGGAGAAGCCGCAGGTTGCGGACGTCATCGCAGTGGGCCCCGGCGGTATGGTAGACGGCAAGGAAGTCGTTATGAATGTCAAAGTGGGCGATCGTGTCATCACCAGCCAGTATGCTGGTACGAACGTCAAGATGGACGGAGAGGAATACACCATCGTCCGTCAGAGCGACATCCTGGCAGTGGTTGAATAAATAAGTATTTAAGAGAATTTATAGTATCATATTTGGAGGAATAGACTATGGCAAAGCAGATCATCTATGGCGAAGAAGCAAGAAAAGCTCTGCTGAGCGGCATCAATCAGCTCGCAGATACCGTGAAGATTACGTTGGGACCTAAGGGCCGCAACGTTGTGTTGGATAAGAAGTTCGGGGCTCCGCTCATCACGAACGACGGCGTGACCATCGCAAAGGAAATTGAGCTGGACGACGCATTCGAGAATATGGGCGCACAGCTCGTGAAGGAAGTTGCCACCAAGACGAACGACGTCGCTGGCGACGGCACCACGACCGCAACGCTGCTGGCACAGGCTTTGATCCGCGAAGGCATGAAGAATGTCGCAGCTGGCGCAAACCCGATGGTGCTGCGCAAGGGCGTACAGGACGCTGTAGACACAGCTGTGGATGCTCTTCGCGAGCATTCCAAGAAGGTTACCTGCTCCGACGACATCGCCCGTGTTGCAACGGTTTCCGCTTCGAATGAAGAAGTTGGCAAGCTGATTGCGGACGCAATGGAGAAGGTCACTTCCGACGGCGTCATCACCGTGGAAGAGAGCAAGACCGCTCTGACGGACTGCGACGTTGTGGAAGGTATGATGTTTGACCGCGGCTATATCAGCCCCTACATGGCGACCGATACCGACAAGATGGAGGCTGTCCTGGACGACGCCTACATCCTGATCACCGATAAGAAGATCTCCAACATCCAGGAAGTCCTGCCGCTCCTCGAGCAGATCGTACAGGGTGGCAAGAAGCTGCTGATCGTTGCAGAGGATGTTGAGGGCGAGGCGCTCACAACCCTGATCCTGAATAAACTGCGCGGCACCTTCAATTGCGTTGCAGTCAAGGCTCCGGGCTTTGGCGACCGCCGCAAGGAAATGCTGCAGGATATCGCCGTGCTGACCGGCGGCCAGGTGATCTCCTCCGAGCTTGGCTTGGAGCTGAAGGACACCACGATTGCCCAGCTGGGCCGTGCACGCCAGGTCAGGGTGGACAAAGAGAACACCATCATCGTTGACGGCGCCGGCAACCCGGACGACATCAAGGCGAGAGTCCATCAGATCCGCAGCCAGATCGAGACCACCACGTCTGATTTCGACCGTGAGAAGCTGCAAGAGCGCTTGGCAAAGCTTGCTGGCGGCGTAGCGGTCATCCGCGTAGGCGCTGCAACAGAGATTGAGATGAAGGAGAAGAAGCTCCGCATCGAGGACGCTTTGGCGGCAACGAAGGCGGCTGTGGAAGAAGGCATCGTAGCAGGCGGCGGCGTTGCTTTGATCGATACGATTCCGGCGGTTGCAAAGCTGTTGGAGAGCGTTGAGGGCGACGAGAAGACCGGCGTGCAGATCGTGCTGAAAGCGCTGGAGGAGCCGGTTCGCCAGATTGCGGCGAACGCTGGCGTCGAAGGATCTGTCATCGTGGAGAACCTCAAGAAGGAGTCCAAGGTCGGCTATGGCTATAATGCATTGACCGGCGAGTATGGCGACATGATCTCCTTTGGCATCGTTGACCCGACGAAGGTTACCCGTTCCGCACTGCAGAACGCAGCTTCCGTCGCACAGACAGTTCTCACCACCGAGAGCCTTGTAGCGGACAAGAAAGAGCCGGTTCCGCCGGCTGCTCCGGCTGATGCGGGCATGGGCGGCATGTACTGATAGATGCCGAAAACCCTTGAAATGACTGGATTCCAGCGTAGAGAAAAGCGGATTTACGCCAAACTTACGCCACAAAAAAACCGTATTAGAGCGAAATTTTACGCCAAACTTACGCCACGAATGAAGCGCATGATAGGGTAACTAATACCCGGTACTCACTCTGTTGAACTGCACCCCATTTGTTGGACAGTATGATATACTGAATAACAAGTGGGGTGCATTATTATGCCGAAAGGAATACCAAACAAACGCTATACACCAG
>NZ_JADNJD010000025.1:0-28019 GCF_015554745.1 Anaeromassilibacillus sp. 1001302B_160321_C8
GCCTTCATCGTTGCCACGCTCTTCGCTGTGTACTTGCTGGTGTTGATCGCTTCGGCTTCCCCGATCAATGCTTCCAGCGCATCCTTATCCGGGATCAGGCGCAGGGCGGAGATCGCCGCTGCCAAATCTTCTGCTGCGGTGTCCACCGCATCCTGCGTTGCGTTTGCATCTTCCAGCACGGTCTTTGCTTCGGCCAGGACGGTCTCAAAGCTCGTCCATGCGTCGTTCTGGATGTACTGGTCTGCATTTTCGACAATGCCGTCGCCCTTGAGGACCAGCGCTTCCAGCTCGCTGATGTCTGCGCGGTAGACCAAGCCATAGATGGCGTCATACAGCGCATCCACTGCTGCGGTGATGTCCGCTTCCAGGACTTCTTCATCGTCCAGCAGGTCTTCCGCCGCCGCATACGCTTCGTCCAGCGCTTTCAGGCTGTCCGGCGTAAACAGGTCGCGGTTGATGGTCTCTGCGATCTCCATCGGGATGTCCAGCTGGCTCTTGTCGCCTGCGGCAAAGCTCAGGTAGTGCAGCGCGTCGATCAAGTCGCTCCATGCGGTGTTGATCTCGTCCTGCGTTGCGGTCTTATCCGCCTCGACGTCCTTCGCCGCCTGCAATGCTGCTTCGTACTTCTTCTTGACGGACGGTACGGCTGCCTCTGCTTCGTCTGCCTGCTCCTCTGCGATGGCAATGGTAGAGCGCAGGACCTGCTTGTCTACGATGACAAAGCCAAGTTCGATCGTGGTGTCCGCGTTCGGCATGGCCGCGCTGTAGACATATTCAGAAACGTCAAAGCTGTCTTCCGCGATGGCTTCGCCGTTCACGGTGACGCCTGCGATCTCACGGCCTTCCACTCTCGGTGCAAAGGCCAGGTTGAGTTCGGTGCCCGCCATCACGACGTCTTTGTACGCGCCGATCAGGTTCGCGATCGTCTGGCTCTCGCCGTCGATGCTCAGCTCGACCGTGGTCGGGAAGGTGACCGTCAGCATATGCTCGCTGGGGACCTCCTGCTGATACTCTTCCGCCGGGATAACCTTCAGATCCTGCACTTGCAGGCCGGAATTGAAGTTGCGCAGGCCAATCATACCATAGCTGTATGCGTCGTCCTCTACGGTGTAGTATTCCTGGCCGTTCACAGAAACTGTGATCTGGTTGCCGATCGCCTTGACCTCAAAATCGTACCACTGGGACGGGTCGATCTGGAAGGAATGGTCGTTCATGATGGAGCGCCAGCCATAGTGGATGTCGCCGGTCTCCAGGCCACTGGCTTCTTCGCCGGTTGTTGCCCTTGCATTGTAGTTGATGCCGGAAACATAACCGTACTGGTCGTCCTGTCCCACGTCAAAGTCGGAGCAGCGGAAGATATAGCCAGCGTTCGACTTCACATCCTGGCGGACGTCCAGTTTTACCTTCGCCTGGATCACATAGTCGTCCCATGTGGTGTAGCCGTCAACCATCTTTTTGCCCGCTCCGTCCTTCAACGTGAGGATGTTGTCCTGCACAGAGAAATCGCCGCTGATGATGTTCCAGCCGTCCAGGCATCCGTCGGAGAAGTCCTCTTCATAGATGAACTGGTCCTTGACCTGGACATTGTCGAAGGTGGCCGTGCCGCTCAAAACGGACAGGCCCGCCTTGCCGTTGCCAAATTCGTTAATCCTTGCAACGAGGATTGCTTCGTCGCTGCCGTCCACATAGACGCGGACGGTGTTGTTGACCACTCTCGCTTTGAGGTTGTAAACAGTATCCGCCGCAACCTCCATGCTGGCCTCTTCGAGGACGTTCTCGACGCCGCTCATAGAGCGGATCACCTGGATCGTATCAGCCGCTTCGTCCAGCGCCACATAGTAGCCGGAGACGCGCTCCTTCTGGACGCCTGCGCGAACCGCCAGGCCCGCCTTGCCGCCCTCTGCCACGGAAACGTCCGCGGAGAGCTCGTAATCAGTCCAGCCGGCGTTGCCGACCAGCGCGGTTGCTTCTGCGGAAGCGGTGATCGCGCCGCCGTCCAGCTCCCACGCTTCGCCGGTAGAGGTCCATTCTGCAATGCTGCCGTTCTCAAAGTCCGCTTCGTAGCGCGGGGCGGTGGAAACCACCACGTCGTCAAAGATGCCCTTGCAGCGGAAGCCTCTCAGCGCCACGCTGCCGCTGGGATACGTGCCGTCGTATACATCGACTCTCGGCTCGGTCTCGTCGTCGAGATAGACGCGGATTCTCGAACCGATCGCTACCACGCGCAGGCGGTGGGTTTCACCGACCGCGACCGGTGCGTCCACCTTGGCCAGCTCGGTCCAGCCGTTGTGCATCCGGCCAACCTGGATATAGCCTTCGCCCAGCCCAGCATAGTAGCCGTCTGCGCCGTCTACATTCTCCAGATAGTTGCTGCCGCGGACGATCAGGCCCATGTTGCCGTTGGTGCCCGGGTTGACCTCGGTCAGCGTGATGTCCGCCTCTGCAACCAGGTCGGTGGACTCGGTGTTGTTGATGATTGCCTTGTTACCCCAATCCGCCTCCATATAGAGGTTGTTGTTCTCGTTGGAGCCGTTCCAAACGCCATCGGATTTTTCGGAATCGTTCGGGCGGTTCTTATCGCCTCTCATGAGAGTATAGCGCTCGCCAAAGGTCTTTTCAACGTTAAAGGAATCGGCAAACTGCACATCCGCCTGCACATCGCCGGAGGAAAGCACATCGTAGCTTTCCGGGGCGACCGTCAGGGTGCCGCCGATTGCCTGCGCAACGCCGGAGAAGCCGCTGTAGTCATACAAATCGATGACCGGGACCGGGTTGTTGTTCGCATAGACCGTGATGTGGTCGTCGAAGAACGTCGCCTTCACGCAGGAGGCGTCCGCATCCGCTGTTGCGAGCACGGTGCCGTCCACCTTGGACAGGGTGACTTCGCCGTTTTCCGCCACATCGACCTTGTAGCCGGTGTTCGTTTCTGCGTTGTAGCGGGCATAGAAGCTGCCTTCGCTCTCCACGCTGTAGTTGTCGCTCTCCATGGTGACCGTCTCGCCGGTGATGTCCGCCGGGTTGAGGATGACCATCGGGTTGACCGCATAGCGGCCGTTGTTCTCATTGTAGATGCGCAGGCCGTTTGCATGCTCTGCGTCTTCCTTTACCGAATACGAAACGGTGAAGGTACTATCCTGTGCCAGCTCTTCCTTGAGGGTTTCCAGCACGGAATCCGGGATGTCGAGGTTGACCAGATAGCCGTAGTTGCCGGCGCTGGAACCGTTGCCCTCGCCGGGCGTCAGGGTCAGGGTGCCGCGGATGTCTCTCGGGTTGTCCGGGAGGTAAACCGTGCCGACCTCATGGCCGTTGATGGAAACGGTCATGTCGGAGGGCCGCTCGCTGCCCACCGTCGTCTGGGAGAAAGCGGAATTGTCGATGCCGTGGTTGATGGACGCATCCTTCAAAGAGGAGGCTTCCACGATCACGCGCATGCTGTTCAGGACGTCTGCGCCGATGCCCTCGGGCAGGGTGTAGGAATAGGTGATCGCGCCAACGCCGTTTTGGATGGTGTTGGAGTCCGCCGCAGCCTGGCGAAGGACGGCGCTGTCCTCAGTGAGGATGCTGACCGGGGCGGTGTCCTTGCCGTTGGTGACGATCACGTTGACAAAGTTCTTTGCGATCTTCTCGCCGTTGTTTTCAATCCAAACCGTGAACGTGCCCACGCACTTCTGGCTCGGCAGGGAGAAGGAGATGTCGTGCTGTTCGCGGGTATACGGCGCAAAGTCCATCGGGACCTCGCCGCTCTTGCCCGTGGTGATGTAGTTGCCATAGATGTCGGTCGCGTCAAAACGCCATTTGAGGACCGGGTTCTCCAGCGTCTCGCCGGACCAGTTCATCGCGACGACCGGGGCCGTATACTGGCTGCCGGGCGCTGCTTTGAGGGCCGGGTCGATGTCCACGCCGACGTAATTCGGCTGGTTCAGGTCGATGATGCTCATGTCCCCGCCATAGGCGACGTCTTCATAGCCGAAGATCTTGTCGCGGCGGTCATACGTCAAAACGCCGTTGCGCTCGTACTCGATGTCGTACGGCTCCGTATAGACATAGCCGTTCAGCTTCTCATACTGGCGCTGGATGTCGGTCTGATACTTGAAGCACCAGGAGACGTCATAGTCGCCGTCGAATGCAGCCACGCCGCCGAATTCGCTGTTCAGCCAGGGCTCGCTTTCCTGGCGGAAGCCGCCCCAGAAGTTATTGGCCGAACCCGGATAGGTGTTGCGCTCGCGGTCTGCGACCGTGTTCTTGGAACCCTGGTACCCCTTCGGATACATATGGAAGGTGTTGAGGTCGGTCGGCTGGATATGGTCGTTGTTGCACGGGCTCATATCTTCCACCAACAGGTGCGGGTTGATCTCTTTGGTCTTATAGTACAGATGCTGGATCCATTCGTTGGTCGTCATGCCGTCGCTGGCTTTCTGGCCGTTGTGGTCGATGCCCCACGTCTCATTGAAGAGCATCACGGCGATGACGGACGGATGGTTGTAATCGCGGTTGAGCATGTTTTCCAATGCATACTCGTATACGGCGCGGCCCGGCGTTTCGCCGCCGTTGCTCTTGGCATTCATATACGTCGCATGCGGCATATCCTGCCAGACAAACATGCCCAGGCGGTCCGCCCAGTAATATTGCAGCGGGTCTTCAATCTTGAGGTGCTTGCGGATCATATTGAAACCGCGGTCGCGCATGGCTTTGATGTCGTATTTCAGCGCTTCCTCGCTGGGGGCGGTGTAGACGCCCTCTTCCCAGAAGCCCTGGTCCAGCAAACCGGAGAGGAATACCGGCTCGTTGTTGACATAGATGTACTCGTAGTCCCTGCCGTCGTACTTTTCGGTGCTGACCTTGCGCTGGCCAAAATACGTGGAGACGTTGTCCAGCTCGGTCTCGCCGTCGAGCAGGCGGATGGTGCCCTCATAGAGGTTCGGGGAATCGTAGTTCCACAGTTTCTGATTTTCGATGGCGATGGGCTCCAGGGAAACCTCGTTTTCACCGGCCTTCAGGGTGATCTCCTGCGTGCCGCTGATGGTGGAACCGGTCTCGATGTTTTCGCCCTTTTCATCGTCCCACAGGACGCTCTGGAAGTCGTATGCGACGGTGACGGTCCTATCCGCATCGCTCTGGACCTTCAGGTCGAACTGGACGGTGGAGTTGTCGATATCCGGATTCGCGTGCGCATAATCCATATAGGTGCTGCTGCGGCCCTCCAGATAGACGGTCTGCCAGATGCCGCTGGTGTGGGTATAGCCGCACGGGGCGTTGTGGCCCTGCTTGCCGACCAGCGCCGGGTATTCATCCTTGCCATAGGAGGCCTCATCGTTGACCTCCAGGGTGATCTTGTTGTCGCCTGCCTGGACATAATCGGTGATGTTAAACTCAAACGGGGTGTAGCCGCCCTCGTGGTCGCCGACCTTCTCGCCGTTGACATACAGCGTGCAGAACCAATCGACCGCACCAAACTTCAGGAAGATCTGCTCGCCTTCGGCGAACCAGGAGTCGTCCAGGTTGAGGTTGCGTTCATACCACGCGGTGCCGAGATAGGAGCCGTCCTCAATGCCGCTGGCCGGGGATTCCCACGGGAACGGGACATTGATTTTGAGGGCATAATCTCGATTTTCATACCAGGCTTCGTCTTCGCCCACCTTATCGGGGTCAAATTCGAAGTCCCAAACGCCGTTGAGGTTCATCCACTTGTCGCGCTTCCAGTCCGGGCGCGGATGTTCGCTGCGGGCGATCTCGCTGCCGGAAGAGGACGTGACCAGGATGTATTCATCCGCGTTTTGGATGTACATATCCTGCTTCAGCTGGATGCGGTATGCGCCGGGGTTTACGGTCTCCGGGACGCCGAGCACCAGCTCGGTATCGCTCACCGAAACCGTCTCCATGACGGCCTGCGGTTCCAGGGAAGAACCGCCCAGCGTCACCAGTTCCGCGGCGACGCCTTCGGCGAAATTCGCACCGGTCAGGGTGATGGTGCCGCCCAGCCCTTGGTCCTTATCCAACTGGGCATTGTCGGTATTCACGTCGTCCACAATCGGGCCGGCGAAGTCCGCCGGGAGATAAAATGCGGAGGCCGGGATTTCCGTCTTTTCCATGCCCTGGTCGTTCGACCAGCGCACATACACATGGGAACCGCCCGTCGCCTCGAACCAGTCCATCTTGAAATCATAGGCCTGGCCCTCTTCCAGATGGATCGGGGCGCTCTTCTGCTCGATGTCCCACTGGTTGACCCACCAGTCGATGATGGGGGTTTCCATATCTCCTACGTACAAACGTGCGCCGTTGTCCGAGTAGAAATAGAAGGTGTACTCGCCCGTAGCCGGGGCCACGAGGCGGCCTGTCCAGCGCGCGCCCGCCCAATCGCTGGCGCCGGTGCGCTTGCTGAGCATGCTCTCCGTATCGCTAAATGCGATATTCGGGTCCACATAAATCCCCTTTAAGGTCGTGTACGGATAGCCGCTTGTATCCTGGACTAGGTAATAATGAGGTGTGATAGCGATAGCGGCAAAAAGCTAATAAAATCAATGGTTTTGCGGACAGCGGATAGACAGGGAATGTGTTAAAAACTGAATACGCACACAAACGGCGTTACCTTAACCCCTTTGGGGGAGAAAGTAACGCCGTTTTTTTATGCCCGCAGGAAAGGAGGTGCAGCCGGAATGTATTTCACAAAGGGCAAGCAGCGGGCGTTTGAATTGCTCATGCAGCAGAAGCCGGGATTTGACCGCTATCAATCCGGTTGTGCCGGAGATGATGAAGATTGCGGCACTTGCCGTTTCTACCGCCCCGGGTGGAAATATGAGTTTTGCGTTTTCAAAGAGTGTCCCTATTGCCCCGGCAAAAGGACGCGGAAAACGCACGCCAGCATGGACAAATAGACGGGCAAAAGCCCTTGTGCCATGCGGCTTTGCAGACGCGAAAACGGCAAAGGGCATATTGCAATACCAAAACAGCCGAAAACGGCTTTCTAATTGTCCACGCATACCAAGAGAGGAAGTGAGGAAATATGGCAGTTTTCAGAGTGGAGCGAAATACGGGATATACCGTTATGAGCAACCACCACTTGCGAAACAAGGAATTGTCCTTAAAGGCAAAGGGCTTGTTGTCGCAAATGCTTTCGCTGCCCGAAGATTGGGATTATACCCTTGCGGGCTTATCCCATATCAACCGGGAGAAGATCGACGCAATCCGCGAAGCGGTAAAGGAACTCGAAAAAGCCGGATATATCGTGCGCAGCCGGGAGCGCGACGAAAAGGGACGCTTGCGGGGCGCAGATTACGTCATATACGAGCAGCCGCAGCCGCGAGAGCCGGAAGCAGCTACCAGCGGCGGACAGCCGCCTATATTGGATTTACCTACATTGGAAAATCCAACATTGGATAATCCAACGTTGGAAAAACCTACGCAGGAAAAACCTACGTTGGAAAATCCAACGCAATTAAATAAAGATATATTAAGTAAAGAACAATCAATTACTGATTTATCAAGTACCGATTCCATTCCTTTCCATTCCCTAAACCCCTTGCCCTTTGCGCATGGCGAAGCGGCTACGCCGCCGGAAAGGAAAAGAACGGAAGCGAAAAGCAATAGCGCAGTAGAGATTTACAGGGAGATTATCAAGGACAATATCGAATACGACCATCTCATTCAAAACTGCAAAATTGACAAAGACCGTTTGGACGAGATTGTTGACCTTATGCTGGAAACCGTCTGCACAGCCCGAAAGACAATCCGTATTGCCGGGGACGACTACCCCGCCGAATTGGTGAAATCCAAGTTTTTGAAGCTGAACAGCAGCCATATTGAGTTTGTTTTGGATTGCATGAGGGAGAACACAACCAAAGTGCGCAACATCAAGCAGTATCTAAAAGCGGTGCTGTTCAACGCGCCGAGTACCATTGACAGCTACTATACCGCCCTTGTCAATCACGACTTATACGGCGGCGAATGAGCATAGCCGCACTTTACCGGGAAAGGAGTTGATACCTTGCAGGAGGAAGTAACCCAAAAAACGATTGCCCTATACGTCAAAGTGGGAAAAGGCGCGGCGCGGCTTACCGAACAGGCGTTACAGAAAGCAATCCAAAAGTTTTTGGAGCAGAAAAGCAAACCCGCGCATGGGAAACAGACCATGCGGCAGCTTATGAAGCAGAACGCGGGTGTTTCCAACATCGAGATCACCGACAGCAATATTAAAGCCTTTGAGAGTACGGCGAAGAAATACAACATAGATTTTTCGCTAAAAAAGGTTAAGGGCGAGCAGACCCGTTACCTTGTGTTTTTCAAAGGCCGGGACGCGGACGTTATGACCGCAGCGTTTCAAGAGTTTTCCGCAAAGAAGCTGAACCGGGAGAAAAAGCCCTCTATCCGCAAAGCCCTTGCCGCTGCAAAGGACAAGGCGAAGCAGCTTAACGCCGCCCGCGACAAGGTAAAGAAAATGGACAGGGGGCGCGAGATATGAAGCAGATCAACTACAAAAAGCTGATACTTCCGAATATCCCCTATGTGTTCTTTGTCTATCTCTTTGATAAAGTCGGACAGGCGGTGCGGCTTGCCCCCGGCGCGGATATTTCTGCAAAGATACTGAATATCACACAAGGATTTTCCGCAGCCTTTGAAAACGCCTTGCCGAGCGTTTACCCGTTGGATTTGCTTGTCGGCATTGTCGGTGCGGTGATTATCCGCTTGATAGTCTATGTCAAAGGGAAAAACGCGAAGAAATACCGCAAGGGCGCGGAGTACGGCTCTGCCCGATGGGGAAACGCCGAAGATATAAAGCCCTACATAGACCCGGATTTCCAAAACAACATCATTTTGACGCAGACGGAACGGCTTACCATGAACAGCCGCCCGAAGCAGCCGAAGTACGCGAGAAATAAGAACGTCGTCGTGATCGGCGGCAGCGGCAGCGGAAAAACAAGATTTTTTGTCAAACCTAATCTAATGCAGCTTCATTCCTCTTACGTCTTAACCGACCCGAAAGGTACGGTTTTGATTGAGTGCGGGAAGCTGCTGCAACGGGCGGGCTACCGCATTAAGGTACTGAATACGATTAACTTCAAAAAATCTATGCACTACAACCCCTTTGTGTATATCCGCAGCGAGAAAGATATTTTGAAGCTGGTAAATACGTTGATAGCGAATACCAAAGGTGAGGGAGAAAAAAGCGCGGAGGATTTTTGGGTAAAGGCAGAACGGCTTTTGTATTGCGCGTTGGTGGGCTACATCTGGTACGAAGCCCCCGCCGAGGAAATGAACTTTATTACCCTGTTGGAACTTATCAACGCCAGCGAAGCCCGCGAGGACGACGAGGAATATCAAAGCCCCGTCGATTTGCTGTTTGCCGACTTGGAAGAACGCGACCCCGACCATTTCGCGGTGAAGCAGTACCGAAAATATAAATTGGCGGCGGGCAAAACCGCAAAATCAATCCTCATTTCTTGCGGTGCGAGGCTCGCTCCTTTTGATATAAAGGAATTGCGCGATCTTATGTCCTACGACGAATTAGAACTTGACACGTTAGGCGACAGAAAAACAGCTTTGTTTTTGATTATGAGCGATACGGACAGCACGTTTAATTTTGTTATCGCTATGCTGCAATCGCAGTTATTTAATCTCTTGTGCGACAAGGCCGACGACGAATACGGCGGCAAGCTGCCGGTTCATGTTCGCTGCCTGTTAGACGAGTTTGCAAACATTGGACAAATCCCGCAGTTTGAAAAATTGATTGCCACAATCCGCAGCCGGGAAATCTCGGCTTCTATCATTCTGCAATCGCAGAGCCAGCTAAAAGCCATTTACAAGGACGCGGCAGAAATCATACTTGACAATGCCGACAGCACCTTGTTTTTGGGAGGGCGCGGGAAAAATGCAAAGGATATTTCGGAGAACTTGGGACGTGAAACAATCGACAGTTTCAACACTTCCGAAAATCGCGGCACGCAGGTTTCTCATGGCCTCAATTATCAGAAATTGGGAAAGGATATGCCATACTTGTTGATGAAGAGTTCAGCTGCCTTGAATTTGACATGAACAGGGACACGATCAGCTGGATTCGGAGAAAAATCGAATACAGGAGGTCGCTTATGGAACACTTACCGAAGAAAACCTGTCAAAACGGCATCAGCTATACGCTGGTCGGTGATTATTACATCCCAGACTTACAGCTGCCGGAGGAAAGCCGCCCCATTGGGATTTGGGGTCGTATGCACAAAGCCTATCTGGAGCAATGCCATCCAGTCCGGTATAATGATCTGCTCTTGACTGGAAAACTCTGGACATACTTGGCTGATCTGAACGAGCAGGCACAAAACCGGCTGAATTGTATCATTGCCCAGATGAAAAAAACCGAGGGGATTACGGAGGAATTGAAAGCCCGTGACCAGCTGGCGTGGGTTGGAGCTATGAACAGCATCCGAAACCGTGCGGAGGAAATTGTCCGCCACGAACTAATCTATGATGCAAAGGAGGGGCTGTGAGATGGTGTTAGATGACTTATATTGTGGTAATATCTATCCCGCAGAACAGGTAGTTCCCCATGAAAAAGAATACCGCAAGCTACATAGGCACACCGGAGAGCTGCTTACCGAGTTAGAGGAAAAACTTTCTAAAGAGCAGATGAAGCTGGTCAACCAGTTTCACACCCATATAATCGATGTTCACTGTATGGAGTTGGAAGCACAATTTCAATACGGTTTTTCCTTAGGAATGATGCTTATGAAAGAAGTGTATGAGTTACTCAAACACCACCATAATAGTGATTAGTATTTTAACAATATACTCAAAATAAAAATGTCAATGGTTTCCCCCGTCTATTAATCTTCAAAAATAAAGAATTTTTGGACAATCGAAAACACAGATTGTCCAATTAAATCCTATATTGTCCATTTGAGTTTGATAAATTCGCAAAATTTCCCCCAAACATATTGCACCCCATAAAAAATAATGATATACTTGACAAAATGGGGTGAATGTGTTATGGCAGACGAACTATTTACAGTTGCTCAAGCGGCTGAATATTTGAAAGTATGCGATAAAACGGTACGGCGAATGATTGCCTCTAAGGAACTTGTTGCTTCCAAAGTTGGAAGTCGAAGCTGGCGCATCCGTAAAGATGACATAGATGCCTATCTAAACGCCACCAGTACGGGGCAGGAAGGAGCAGATACCATTGAGTGAAGAACTGATTCAGCGTAATTTGATAGAAGCTCCTGAAAAAATGGGCGATTGGAATTTCTACAATATTGGCGCTACTACATTAAAAGCTCTTAAAGGAGCGAAGATTATTCCCGATAAAGACTATGAGGCATATGAGGGGAAAAAGCCGGATGCCTTGATTGTTAAAAAGCCAATTATTATCGCAGCTATCGAGTATAAGACCCCTCAGGAGTTGCGAACCGAAAAGCAGATTGCTAAAGCTATTGCACAAGAAATTGGGACAGCCCAGATATTGCAGGCAAAAGTTTACATTGTTACTGACGGCAAGAAAACTTTTTGGATTAACCCCGCTACCGGTCAAGAAATTCTACAGGAAGATGGTAGCCGCATTACATTAAATTTTGACAAGAGTAGCACAGAGTGTATTACCCTCATCAATAAGATTCGAGCCTCTATTAATGCTACCAATAATCAAATCAAGGCTGCTGCGTCTGTTGATCCTCTGCCTCTGGCCGAAAAAGTATGGCAAGATTTATGGGCTGTTTCAGGAGCTACGCCTGAAAATTGTTTGTACACCTTTGTTGAGATTTTCATCTTCAAATACCTCAGCGATTTAGGTGTTTTGAAGGGAATGTATTCATTCTATGATTTGCTGGGAAAATACTCTGGCAATAATGAGAATGAGGTGCTTGAATATTATGCTTCCACGGTACGAGTAAAGATTAAAGCTCTTTTCCCTGGTAATCCGAAGGATAAAACTACCATTATCAATGGAACAATTTTTGTATCCAAAGATGACAAGGCTGTTTCTGGATATGCGACTGTTTTCCACAAAATTCTTAAGCGTTTTAATGATTTTGGGACTTTAGAGAACATAGACTATGACTTCAAAAGCAAGCTGTTTGAAACATTCTTGAAAGAATCAATCAGTAAGAAAAATTGGGGTCAATACTTTACACCCTTGAAGGTAGTTCGAGCTATTGTCAATATGATAGACATCACTCCGGGTATGAAGATTTGCGATCCGGCGTGTGGCGTCGGAAAATTCTTGCTTGAACCGATTCTTCACGATTTGCACCGATTCTATAAAGTGGAGGATGGAGAGCTAAAGCCCCAAATTACGCTGAGTGGTTTTGACAAAGGATTTGATAAGGACGAACAAAAAACAATCATTCTTGCTAAAGCAAATATGCTGATTTATATGTCTGGTTTGCTCCGAGAGCATCCAGAAATGACAGATAAATTTGCTAAACTTTTTAACGACACATTTTTGCTTCAGACCAACTCGATTCTTGGAACCTTGGCAAAGCCTGTCCATGATCAGTATGATCTGATTTTAACGAATCCGCCTTATGTTATGAGCGGAAGTAGTAATTTGAAGGAAGAGATTTCCAAGGATGATACACTCAAGAAATACTTTTCTGTAAGCGCAATGGGCATCGAAGGTTTGTTCATGGAATGGATTATTCGTGCCCTCAAACCAAATGGAAAAGCGTTTATTGTCGTGCCTGATGGTATTATGAACCGCAGTAACGACAAAAAGCTCCGTGACTTTATATTGGAGCAGTGTGAAATTGATGCTGTCATCTCTCTTCCGTTAAACACTTTCTTCACAACTAACAAAAAAACTTACATTCTTGCTCTGACAAAAAAAGCACCTGTTATGGTGGATGGTGTGCCTACGCTTCAGCGCCAAACCTCCCCAGTATTTACCTATTTGTGTTCGGAAATCGGAGAAACTCGTGATGTGTACCGTTTTGACATCGATCAAAATGATTTGCAGGTTGCATCTGATCTTTTTAATATGTTCAAGGGTGCGAAAACGAGCTTTGCCAACACATTGAACATGATTGGTGATAAGAGATGCAAAATTTCGAGCATTGATGACTTTTACAACGGAACTCATTGGTGCGTGGAACGATGGTGGAATCACGAAGAACGGCAGGCTCTTGGTATCGAGGAAGAATCCAAGACAATCGGAGTAAATGACTTTAGAGTTTTACTTGCTGATACGATTAACACATTGTCTGAACTTGATGAACCATTGGCTGAAGTTGAAAAAAAAAACGATGAGGGCCTTCAGTTTTTAGAAATTCCCATTACCCAGGTGTTTGATATTGTTCGTGGCGACGGAAAATATACTCGAAGCTATGTACATGAACACACTGGTGAGTATCCATTATATTCTGGCAACACATTTGGACCATTTGCGCAGATTGATTCCTATGATTATAATGTTCCGGCATTGACATGGGCAATAGATGGTTTAGCGGGCTACATGATGATTCACAGATCACCTTTTTCCGCAACCAACCACCGTGGAATACTCCTGCTGAAAGACACAAATATAGACCTGGAGTACGCAAAATATACCTTGGAACCTATTTTTAGAGAGCTTAAAAAAGGGCGGCAAGGCGATAATGGAGAGAATGAGTACACATCGCTACCACCATTTATGATTCAATCTGTAAAATTTGCTGTTCCGGTAGACCATAACGGAGAGCCTTGGCTTGAAAAGCAAAAAGAAATCGCCGCAGGTTATGTAACTTTGGAACAAACCAAAGAAACTGTTGTTGAACAAATTGCAAATCTCTCACAGGTTTCTATTGTGCCGAATTGTGACGAATATGCGATTGAATATTTGCCTTTGAGTGAGCTATTTGACACTATTAAAGGAAAGTCAAAGTACACCAAAAAGTACGGGAACCTACACTCAGGCCCCTACCCTGTCTACTCGGCATCAAGTCAAGGGACACTGACCCATTTAGATACCTACGATTATGATGGTCGTTATATGACATGGTCAACAAATGGATTTGCAGGTACGATTCTTATTCTGGATGGTAAATTTTCTATTAACGGAGATCGTGGAATCTTGGTTCCTAAAAACGGGCGTCAAGATTTGGACTTCGATTATATGAAATTTACATTGGAACCCATATTCCGGGAGCTGGCTAAAGGTCGAAAAGGCGATAACGGAGAAGATGAATTTACGAAACTATATCCTTCGATGTTAAACGACATTATGGTACCAATTCCTGTCGACGGTGAAGGAAATATTAGCCTTTCACTTCAAAAGGAGATTGCCCAGAAGTTTATATCAGTACAAAATAGTCAGAAGGAAATCATTGAAAAATTGGATGCACTAATATCCAAGAAAATTTCCATTTAATCAAAAGGAAGCGCTCATTTTATTTTGAGCGCTTCCTTTTTACTTGCGCTTTTTCTTCTTTGTCCCATGGTATGCCTGTGGCCGGGCCTTCCCCCTCATGTTGTTGGGATTTTTCAGCAGCTTGGACAGGCTCAGTATTCGCATAAACGCCGAGAAGTCCTCGGACGCAATCTTGTCAAAGGGAATCTGCATCTGGTCGCAAAACTCGTGGATTACCCGTTCCTCATTACTGCCCAACTGCATGGCACGGTCAAACTTTTCCTTGACCTCCGTGAAATTCGGCTGCGGATCGGCGGTAGTGCGGTCGGTAACATGAGCCTGACGAATATCCTGAACGATACTGTCCAGATCATCATGGATCGTGTGGCTAAAAAAGTCACTTTCCTGTACCTGTCCCAGCTCCAGCGTGCGGACATAAAGGTCGTTCTCCCCCGGCGAATGGCTGCGGATCACTTCCTGTCGGGTGGCCTCCAGCACCAGATTCATCTGGGCAATCCGCATATCAGCGATCCGGTCAACGAAAATCTCAATATCCGTCATCAGCCGCTGGAAATTCTCATGTGTGGCAATCTCACACAGCAGCCGGTTGTTGATTTTCCCGCTGCTCAATAATGTAACCATATCATCACTCAAATGCAGGGCCTGAAGCTCTGCGTTTGGGTGATTTTTATTTTCCGACAACCCCATCAAATAATCGGTGGATACCCCGTAAAATTCCGCCAGTGTAGCGATGGCAAAGGGGCTGATGTCCTTATAATCGTCACTCTCATATTTGCTGAGAGCAGATTTGGAAAGCCCGGTCTGCTCGGCCAGCTGTTCCAGGGTCAGGTGCTTGTCCACCACCCGCAAATCCTTTAATCGTTCCGGGATAGACAGCTTTGTGTGCATCTACAATCCCCCTCTCATCAGGAAAATCCTGCCGCTTTCAACCATTATACCATGATTCCATAAGCGTGGAAATATGCTGATTTCAAGCCGTTTTCCATCGTTTTGGACATACGGGAGAGGGCCTGTTTTTTCGGTAAAATGAGTTTTGTCAGGAGACATAGAACCTTGAAAATCGAATGACCGGCTGCAAGAGGTATGACCTTTGGGGAAGTGACGCCATGACAGGAGCGCACCAAGAAGGACAATACGCTGGGGAAAATCCGGGCAGGAGCGATTGCAGGCAAACCGGCAACTGACACATGGAAAATAAACTTTTAGGAGGCTGATTTTATGAAATTGCGTATCCGGGAAAAGAAAGTGCTGTACGACTTTGCCTGTCCCAATCACCACAACACGGTGACAAGGCTCAAATGGCTGACCGCCTTGACCGTTGACCCACAGGCCAAACACCGGATGCTGGAGCTGGCCCGGAAGATGGAAACGGAGATGGAAGAACGCTGGTACACCGACTTTTATCATCAGCTCCGTGCGGAGATGGACGAGTATTACAGTGCCAAGCACCGCCTGCGTTTGGTAAAGGAAAACACCGACTATGAGGAGGATCTGTATGACGAAGCTGTCTAAGTATGAGAAAGAAACCATTATCAACTGGAACGAGGCGGAGAACACCGCCAGTATCTACACCTTCGACGCCGATTTAAAGCGCAGACTGGCCGAGTTTAGCCGCAAGTATCCCCAGCTGTGCCGGTTGGAGCGCAGCACCACTGAGGGCAGCGTGACCTATGTGATGGACAAGTCCCGCCTGTCCATCCGTCTGGTGCCGCCGTACAGTGAGGAGCGGCTGGCTGCTGCCAGAGAGTACGCCAAACAGCACGGATTTCAGGTCTTGCGGACGGACAAGAAGAGCGCCTGAAACCGGGTCAATTCGCAGGAAAATGGCGGGTCTGCACCCGGTATTTTGCGGTGAATTGGTAACGGGATACCCCTGCATCCCCCTGCCGGGAAATGCGACAAAAGAAGCATTCAGAGCCGGAGGAGCTGACAGAAACCGTACAAGTGTTGGAAGTCAGCTTCTCCGGGCAGGAGTACAGAGGGCGGCAAGCCCTTTGTGCTGGGTACAGGGGCGCAGCGCCCTGTTGGGGTCAAGGGGCAACGCCCATTGGCGGGTTGAGGGCAGCCAGCCCCATCGGGTCAAGGGTGAAACGCCTTGCCCAGGGAGAGTTGATGCCTTGCGTCAATTCGTACTGGGTATTACCTGACGCAGAAATCCGCAGGTTTGGCGGCTTCGCCGCTGCTCCCCATTCGGAAAAATCAGCAGAGATTGGAGGGATGGAAATTGAAACTGACACGGCACAACGGACGCTCCGGCAAGCATGGCACCTATAATCCCCGGCACAATGACCGTCGGTTTGATGTGGAGAACAGCGAACACATTGATGCCCAGCGGGTCAATAGAAATGTGTACTGGGACTGCTACCGTGGCTTCACTACCCCCGAACTTCGGGAGAACCCGGAACACCCGGATTTCAGCTTTGAAGAAATTGAGCGGATGTACTACTACGAGCATTACTCTGACCATGTGGATGCCCAGAACGCCCGGAACGAGAAAACCCGGCACACCGAGCGCAACCGCACGGTGGAAGATCTTTTGAAAAACAACAAGACTTGCCCGGAGGAAAGTATCTACCAGATTGGCACCATGGAAGAATCCGTTCCACCGGGTACTCTGGCACTCATTGTCAGCGAATTTTACGAGGAGTTTGAACGGCGCTTTGGTTCCCATATCCACATTCTGGACTGGGCGCTGCATCTGGATGAGGGCACGCCCCACATCCATGAACGCCATGTGTTTGACTGTAAAAACCGGTATGGAGAGCTGTGTCCCCAACAGGAAAAGGCGCTGGAGGAACTGGGCTTTGAATTGCCTGATCCGAGTAGGCCCAAGGGCAAACACAACAACCGAAAACAGACTTTTGATGCAGTATGCCGGACGCTGCTCTTTGATATCAGCCGCAAACATGGGGTGCATTTGGAGCAGGAACCGTCCTATGGTGGGCGGGCGTATTTGGAGAAGCAGGACTACGTTCTGATGAAGCAAAAGGAGCAGCTGGCCGCTCAGGAACAGAAGCTGGAGGAGCTGACCCTAAAAATTGAAGATGTGGAAACACTGGTGGAGGAGGTTTCGGATATTGCCTATGACAAGGCGGTGGAGGTTGTCACCGATACTGTCCGGCAGGAAACCCACAAAGAGGATCTCCGGTTGGTGGAAGAAACGAGAAACTGGGTTCTCTCGCCGGAACGGAAAGCTCCGCAAAAAGAGCGTGAGTATGCCGCCGCCCGGTTGGATGGGGTCATCTCAAAAATTAAAAGCGCCATGCAGTCAACGCTGACAAAAATCCAGAAGAAGCTGATGCAGCCGGAAGTCAAGCAGGCTGGTAAACAGCAGATTCAGGAAAATGCCAAGGAATCCATTCTTGCTTTCCTGAAAAAAGCCAAGCAGGACAGCGCACAGAGAGAATCTAACCGGAAAAAGCAGCAGGAAAAACAGGATATGGAGCTTTAAGGCATCTGATTTTGCAAAGAAATCAGATGCTTTTCTCTTGAGGAGGTGAGAAACAATGAACAGCGAATCGCAGAGTTTAGTGCCTGCAACCCAGCAGGCCGAAAATGAAGAATTGACCGTTGATTAAGTGCGGAAAAGCCTTTCTTCGACAGAAAAGGGACAACCAGCCAACACCATTGGAAATTGCCGCACGGTGTTTTGCCAAGATCCGCTTTTGCGGGGCGCAATCCAGCTAAATCTGCTGACCGACCGTGTGGACATTGTGCGGGATCTGGGCTGGCGCAGAAGCACCAGCGCTTTGACTGATACTGATGTCAAATATCTGCTTCTTTACTTTGAACAGAACTACGGCCTGACCAGTGAGAAGAAGCTGATGGCGGCGCTCTCCATCGTGGCAAACGAAAACTGCTATCACCCTATCCAGGATGTGCTGAATGGCCTGGTTTGGGACGGCATACCCCGGATACGCTCTTGTCTGCATCACTTTTTAGGGGCAGACGAGAACAACTATGTGGAAGAAATGCTCAAGCACTTCCTTCTGGGAGCCATCCGTCGGGTGTTCCATCCCGGTTCCAAGTATGAGGAGCTGCTCTGTCTGGTGGGCGGCCAAGGAGCCGGAAAGTCCACCTTCTTCCGCTTCCTGGCTATACAGGATGAGTGGTTCTCTGACGATCTGAAAAAGCTGGACGATGACAAGGTGTTTGCCAAGCTGCAAGGCCACTGGATCATCGAGATGTCGGAGATGCTTGCCACCAGCAACGCCAAGAGCATCGAGGAAATCCGATCCTTTATCAGCCGACAAAAGGAAACCTACCGTACCCCCTATGAGACCCAGCCCAAAGACCGGCTGCGGCAGTGTGTGTTCGGTGGTTCCTCCAACACGCTGGACTTCCTCCCCCTTGACCGGGCCGGTAATCGCCGGTTCCTGCCAGTGATGATTTACCCGGAGAAAGCGGAGGTTCACATTCTGGAGGACGAAGTCGCTTCCAGGGAATATCTGTTGCAGGTATGGGCGGAGGCTATGACCATTTACCGCAGCGGAGAGTATTCCATGAAGTTTTCAAAGGAGATTCAGAAGCAGCTGGTGGAGGTTCAGAAGGACTTCATGCCGGAGGACACTGAGGCCGGGCAGATTCAGGGCTTCCTGGAACACTACACCGGCAATGTAGTCTGCTCCAAGCAGCTGTTCAAAGAAGCGTTGGGACACGCCTTTGAGGAGCCGAAGCGTTGGCAGCTGCACAACATCAATGAGATCATGAACACGGTGGTGACGGGCTGGAAGCCTTTCTCTAACCCACGGATGTTTGCGGGCTATGGGCGGCAGCGTGGCTGGGAACGAAAGATTTCTGGCAACGAACTGCCCGACAACGAAGGTGGATTTGTGGAGCTGAGCGAGGAAGAAGTCCGTCAACTGGAGCTGCCAAAGGAGTGGATTGCCTGATTTATAGGGCTTGTTGCCCGGTTGGTTGTCGGCTGGTTGCTAGCTTTGTTGCCGGAAAAATGGAGATGTGGATACGGTAAATGCCCATAAAGCAAGGCTTTTGGGTTGGTATCTGTTCTCTGACAACGAAAGCAACGAGATTTCGCAAGAAAATTTGAAAAGTAAGAAACGATGGCCGGACGATAGGTTACAGGTTTTTCGGGGTTTGTTGCCGGACTTCGTTGCCGTTTCCTTTGTCTGGCCTTTCTGATCTATGGAGGTAGCCTATGGAGAAAACCCAAAAGCAAGAAAACAAGCAGAGTAAAAAAGTAAAGTTTATCGTGGTACGGGAGTTTTCCGGTGAGAAAACCATGCAGGAAGCCTTTGAACAGCTCATTGAACGGCAAACCTGCGAACACTTTGAAGAATGGCTGGAACGCAAGGCAAGCTGAGGGAATTGGTTGAAGGAAAAACAGGGACATGTTATAATATACATATCGTGTCCCTGTTCATAGAAGGAGATTGCTATGAGCAGGAAAAAACAAGTCAATCAGAAAATCACAGCCCTCTATTGCCGTATTTCTCTGGACGATGGCGGCGATAACGAGAGTATGAGTATCAGCAATCAGAAAATCATGCTTCGGGACTTTGCCGAGAAAAACGGGATGTTCCAGCATGAGTATTATGTGGACGATGGTTATACAGGCCGCAATTTCAATCGTCCAGCTTTTCAGCGGATGATTGCCGATATTGAGGCCGGCAAAATTGGCTGTGTCATTACCAAAGATCTGTCCAGACTGGGAAGAAATTATATCGAAGCCGGCAGCTATATTGAAATCTTCTTCCCTAAACACAATGTCCGCTATATCGCCATTACAGATGGCGTGGACAGTTTGACCCGTCAGGAAATGGACATCACGCCGTTCAAGAATATCCTGAATGATATGTATAGCCGGGATATTTCCAAGAAAGTGCTGGCGGGGCGTATGACCCGTTCCCGGCAGGGAAAGTTCTGTGGCGGACAGCCTCCCCTGGGGCTGATGCGTGACCCGGAGGATCGGGGGCATTTGATCCTCGACCCGGAAACTGCTCCAGTGATTCGCAAAATCTATGACCTGGCACTGGATGGCTGGGGCTGTATGCGGATTGCCAAGCAGCTGATGGAGGACAAGGTTCCCATCACCAGAGTAAAAGGAAATACCGCTTGCGATGTCAACTACTATGCGTGGGGCGGCGCAAGAATCAGCCATATCCTGCGTAACCCTTTTTATAAGGGCGCTCATCTGGTTTGCAGGACGCACCAGAAAGGGATTCGCTCCAACACCTATGACATCATTCCCCGTGAGGACTGGGAAATCATTGAGGGCTGCCATGAAGCGATTGTGACACCGGAGGAATGGGAACAGGTGCAGGCAATCGTAGATCGCAGGCCACCTATTATGAAAGGCAATGCCTGCCCCTTCTACAACTTGTTCCATGGCATTATCTACTGCGCCACCTGTGGGAAATCTATGCAGGTGCGGTATGAGAAGGTTGGCAGAACTGGCAAAAACCGCTTTACCGGCGAGATGCGGGAACCGATTGACAAGGCGTATTATATCTGCCAGACCTACAACCGGTTGGGCAAAAATGCCTGCACCAGTCACAAAATCGAAGCCAGGGATTTATATAATCTCGTCCTGAAAGATATTCAGGAACTGGCAGCGATGGCACTCAAAGATGCAGATGCCTTTTATCAGCGGTTGAGCAGCCGGATGGAGCGCCGGTATATGGCGGATGCTTCCGAGATGCAGAAAGAGCGTGAACGCCTGGAAGCCAGAAACCGAGAAATTGACGATATGTTCTTGAGCCTTTATACCGACAAGGCCAAAGGCGTGATCTCTGAGCAGCGGTTTATGAAGCTCACCGCCGCTATGGAGCAGGAGCAGGAAGAAAATCAACGCTGTTTGCAGGAACTGATGAAAATGCTTCAGCAGTCCGATGCTCAGGAAAATGAAGTCCGCACCTTTATCCGGGAAATTCGGCAGTATGCCACCATTCAGGAGCTGGATGAAACCGTACTGAACCGCCTGATCAACCGTATTCTGGTGGGCGAGGTCAAAAAGATAGACGGCCAGAAGATTCAGAAAGTCAAGATTGTCTACAACTTTGTTGGGGAAATCCCAGTGAATGAACCTGTTAGAACTGACCGTTGAGAAATCTTGACATTGTAAAGTGGATTAGGAGAAGTTAATATGAGAGATGAAATTATTCAGATGTTGTCTAATGCACCTGCACTACCAGTTCTTTTTGTTGGATCTGGACTCACACGAAGATACTTAGGGCTTCCTAACTGGGAAGGTCTCTTACGGCTATATTGTGTCAAATCACCATATGAATATTATTATAGCAAGGCCGAGCGAGAATGCAGAGAGTGCCCGGATATGATTTATCCTAAAATCGCAGATTATATAGAGGCTGATTTTAATGATGCCTTTTTTACAGAGGATAAATATGCCGAAAATCGAAAAACTCATGCTGAAGATATTGCTGCAAAAGTTTCTCCGTTTAAGTTTTGTATTGCAGATTATTTCAAAGAAAAAAGTGAGGCAATTCAGGAAAAATATTCTGATGAGATAACGCTATTCAGGGAAATTGGCAATAAAAATATCAGTTGTATTATTACTACTAATTATGACCTATTTCTTGAAAACAATTTTGGGAAAGACCATTTTCAACCGTACATTGGCCAAAATGAATTGCTGTTTTCTACAATTTATGAAGTTGCAGAAATATACAAGATACATGGGTGTTGTTCAAAGCCGGATTCTATAGTAATTAACTCACATGATTATGACTTGTTTGTTCGTAAAAGTGCATATTTAAGTTCAAAAATACTAACTCTTTTCTTAGAGCGCCCTATTATTTTCCTTGGATATAGTGTTAGCGATCCCAATATTCGCCGCATATTGCGTTCTATTTCAGAGTGCCTTGAAAACAGCCAATTGGAGCAGTTGAAAAAGAGACTGATTTTTATCGAGTGGACAGAAGACTCAGAAGAAGAAGGAATCAGCGAAAGACAGTTCGACTTTGATAACGGAAAAACGATAATTATGGAGAATATTAAACTGTTTGATTACTCCATATTATATTCAGCCATTTTAGATAATACGGTGAAATACGATGTAAAAGCTCTTCGCCGTATAAAAAGTCAGCTGTATGAATTGGTAAAAACAAATAAGCCTACAGAAAAATTATATGTTGCTACAAATATTGAAGACGATAGTCAAGATATTGATTTTGTCGTAGGTGTTGGGGTTTATGGTAAATTCGGAAAAGTCGGCTATAGAGGAATAAAGGCAGAGGAATTGTATCTATATGCCATAGGTCAATCGGATTTGCAGTATGACGATGACATGATTTTGAAGGAGGCAATTCCTTATTTGTATAATGGACGCACAATTTGGCCTGTAAGACAATTTGTCAGCCGCTGTCAATCAATCGACTGCATAAATGATAAAGTAAAATTCTCTTTGGACAAAACCAGTAAAGATTTGCTCTCATTTGCTCAAAAGGAGTCCATTAAAAAAAGAGGATATACTCGCCTTCCTTGTGTAGTTGATTATTATAGGCAGTATGGGTTGAGCAAAACAATTTCAACTATTTTTACAAGTGATTTTAGCAAGATAAATCCGGATGATTTGTTGCAATTTATAAAATTGGCGCTAGAAGATGAACCTGCCTTGCTGTCTATAACCGGTAAAGGCCATCAATCAAGATCAAATTTCAAAAAGTGCATCACCCTTTGGGATATTCTCGTTTATTCAACACCCGCAAAACAAAGAATAGCAGAATCATCAGACGATTCAAATGTGAGCTAATAGAATACTGTTATATAGATCCTTCTCTTAACTGAGGAGGATCTATTTTTTTATCCAATTTTGAATTCATCACTTGACATTGTGGCAAAGAGTTGATGACACAGGACGAAATCGCAGTTATGGACGGAGGAAAATGTATTTTGCAGTTGCGCGGCGTGCGCCCCTTTTTCAGCGATAAGTACGATATAACGCAGCACCCGAACTACAAATACCTTTCCGACTTCGACAAGAAAAACGCTTTTGACGTTGAACGGTATATGTCCACCCGTCCGGCAATCGTAAAGCCCGACGAACCCTTTGACATATACGAAATAGATTTGTCCGACGAGGACGCAGCCGCCGAATAAAAACGGCGGCATTTTTATTTCCAACAACATTTTTTGAGCCGTTTTAGCGGCAGAAAGCGAGGTTTATATGGATTTTTTCAACAGCGCAGTTGACGTATTGCAGACTTTGGTAATCGCGCTTGGCGCAGGACTTGGCATTTGGGGCGGCATTAACCTCATGGAGGGGTACGGCAACGATAACCCCGGCGCGAATGCTCATGTACGGTAAGGAAGCAAGCAACCGAAAACAAGAGATAGACCGCCAGCACTACACTATTCCGAACCAAAGACCAAAAGATAAGCATTGTGGGAAAATCTAAACTTTTGGATTTTCCTACAATGCCAACTACGGCGGAATCCCTCCCACTCCTTATATCTTTCTGTATACATTGAATTTGTATTTAGTAAAATGCAGACAACACCACGGATCGGCTTTTGGTTGGACAATTCCAACCAAACACCACAGCAGACAGCAGAAAACATTCTGAACGCTAGGAAGCCGGTATGATTGTTACATATAAGGGGAAGAAAAATTTCTTTTAGGTACTTGCTTTCCTAAAACTGATGTGATACAGTTCTCCGTACAGCAGGCGCTGATCGCGGCGCTGAGCGCCCTTGAGCACCGGGGCGGTGCGGAAGAAAGCGCGGGAAACAGACAGGATACAGAAGAAAGGAAGGCAATCATTATCTGATGAGCCAGGAAGAGCTGGAGAACAAGATCGCAACGCTGACCGGCGGAAGGGCGGCGGAGGAGCTCGTGTTCCACTCGGCATCCACCGGAGCGTCCAATGATATCGAGCAGGCCACAAAGCTGGCGCGGGCGATGATCACCCGCTACGGCATGAGTAAAGATTTTGATATGGTGGCAATGGAGACCGTGACGAACCAGTATCTGGGCGGGGATACTTCCCTGAGCTGCTCTGCGGAGACGCAGGCGGAGATCGACCGCCAGGTCGTGGAACTTGTGAAGAGACAGCATGAGAAAGCAGATCAGATCCTGGCAGATAACAGGGAAAAACTGGATGAGCTTGCAGCCTATCTCTATGAGAAGGAGACGATCACAGGGGAAGAATTCATGAAGATCCTGGCTACATAAACATAGATATAGTACAGAAGAAAAAGAAAGGCGGAATTACAAATGGGAAAGACGATCAGAGAAACAATGCAGGAGTTTACCGTAAATCAGGCGCTCAAATATCTGGAGGGAAATCCGGAAGAAAATATCCCGAAGCTGATGAGCTTTGTGGACCGGCTCATGCCGAAGGACTGGTACACCGGGCAGAGGAACGCGATCAGGAAAGCGATCACGGAGAAGAACAACTGGTATCAGCTGATCTTAAGGCTGTATGAGCTGGATCCGGGCGTGCGCAGGGCGTTCTTCCAGAATTTCATCACCAATGCCAGCCTGAAAGGCAGCGCGACACAGGAGGAACTTTCGAAAAAATACAACTGTAATATCCCCTGGGCGATCCTTCTGGATCCCACCACAGCGTGCAACCTGAACTGTACGGGGTGCTGGGCTGCGGAGTACGGGCATCAGTTTAATTTGAGCCTGGAGGATATCGACTCCATCGTGCGCCAGGGCAAGGAGCTGGGAACCTATATGTATATCTACACCGGCGGGGAGCCAACGGTGCGCAGGAAGGATATCTTCAAGATCTGCGAGATGCATCCGGACTGCGAGTTCCTGGCATTTACGAACGGGACGCTGATCGATGAGGAGTTCTGTCAGGAAATGCTGCGGGTAAAGAACTTTGTCCCCGCGATCAGCCTGGAAGGATTCGAGAAGGCAAACGACGGGCGCCGTGGAGATGGCGTGTACCACAAAGTGCGCCATGCCATGGAGCTGATGAAGGAGCACAGGCTGCCGTTCGGCATCTCGGTCTGCTATACGAGCCAGAACTTTGAAGATGTGAGCAGCGAGGCGTTTTATGACATGATGATCGAGAGCGGCGCGTTGTTCGTGTGGTATTTCCACTACATGCCGGTAGGGCACGGTGCTGTGACGGACCTGCTCCCGACGCCGGAGCAGAGGGAAGAGATGTACCACAGGATCCGGCATTTCCGGGAGACAAAGCCGATCTTCGGCATGGATTTCCAGAATGACGGAGAGTATGTGGGCGGCTGTATCGCCGGGGGCAGGAGATACCTGCACATCAATGCCAAAGGAGATGTGGAGCCCTGCGTGTTCATCCATTATTCCAATGTGAATATCCATGACGTGTCCCTGCTCGATGCGCTGAGGAGCCCGATCTTCCAGGAATATCATGACAATCAGCCGTTCAACGGAAATCATCTGAGGCCATGCCCGATGCTCGAGAACCCGGAGCGCCTGAGGGAGCTGGTGAAAGAGACCGGCGCTGTGAACACGGATTATCAGGACCCGGAGAGCGTGGACGACCTCTGCGACCGGTGCGAGCCATATGCAGAGAACTGGAAACCTACGGCAGAGAAACTGTGGGAGGAGAGCCATTCGTAAGGAATCCTGTGAAGTCAGAGGGCTGCCAGATCTGTCAGACACGAAATCCATTCGCACGAAATCCATTCGCAGGTACAAAAAGAAACGTTTTGTGGTACAATCCCGTCTTTGACAGTTCGTAAAAGAAAAAGTCGCTGTATCCCTTGTATTTACTGGGGTGCAGCGATTTTTTCCGTTGTTTCGAACTATAGTAATTTATTCCTTCCCCTTACTTTTTTCTGGATTGTTCTCATTTTACTTTTAGTTATGAATTGGTAGTCTGTCCGGAAACCGCAGGCTTCATGAAGATCATCAGTAATCTTTTCCCGCCGATACAGCGGAATGAATCCCTGCTCCTGTATCCCGGCGAAATTCATTGCTTTCAGAGTATCCAGCAATTCCTCACAGGTATATCTCGAATCCAGTTTTTTCTCAAGATAACGGTAGACAGTTAATGCGAGGAAACAGATCAGGAAATGTGCCTTGATCCGGTTCTCTTCCCGTAAATAGATCGGTCTTGCAGAAAAATCTGTTTTCATGATCCGGAAGCATTCCTCGATCTGCCACCTCCCCTCACTTACTTTTAAAATATCACCGACCTCATCATCCAAAAGATCCGTGCATACTGCATAGAGCCCATCATACTGCGCCTCTTCCGCAATCTTATCCTCATCCAGATACTGTTTGATATCCGCAGCTTCCCCATCTTTCGTAACAGCCATCTTTCCAATAAAACGTGCCGGGTCATTCGGATTCTTACGGTTCCTTTTCGCTTTTCCCGAATCCAGCATTTTTTGTGCCCGTTCCACCTGTGTATCACGGATGGATTTCTGATACAGGGCATACTTTGGAGAATAAGTGATGATCAAGCGTTGGTGCAGTTTCTTAGTGGTATACGGTTCATCCTTGTAATAAAGCCCTTTGTCATCTTCCGGAAGTTTCGTGATATCGACAGGCTCGTCATCGGAGACCCGTTTAAACCCCTGCGGGCTCAGCGCCCATTCTTTTTCTTCTTTCTTCAGCTTTTTGATCGACTGGGTTACGATATAAGCCCTTTCCCCCATATGGTTGTATTCCCGGATGGATTCCGAACCCAGCCCGGCATCGCTGCAATAAATGAATTTCTGGCATCCGAAATCACTAAGCACTTTCTTCTCCAGTGGCTTCAGCGATGTCTGCTCGTTTGCATTTCCCGGGAAGAGAGAAAACGCAAGGGGGATCCCATCCCCGTCCATGAAAAGCCCCATTTGGATGATCGGGTTCGGTCTGTGTTCCTTCCCCTTCCCATATTTCTTGCTGCCGTCTTCCTGTTCAATCTCAAAATAATAATTCGTGCAGTCGTAATAAAGGATCTTATCATTCCTCTGCCCCATGAAATGGCTGTTTTTATAGACCTCCGCCTGGATCAGATCACATTCAGCCCCAAGGACATCCAGCGCACGGTATACATCGTGAAGCTTGTAGGATGGTTTTTCTAAAAATTCTAATGCGGTCTTGTAAGAAGCACGTTTGCTGCAAGGCTCCAGGATCCTTGCGTAGATCAAATCGGAAAGGATTGCGTTGATGTCATATTTAAACTTATATTTTTGTTTTAACTTCCGGCAGATCTTATTCATCTGCATCTGATAATAGATCGATTGGAGAAAAAGGTAGCCGCCCCGGTAAAAGACCTGCTTGCCATAGTCTAACTGCCTGTCTGCGTGAAAGGGGATCAACACTGTTTTGGCTTCTTTTTCCTTTTTATATTTTTCGGTTTCTATTTTCACTTCATTCTTTGCCCAAGTAAGAACATCATCTCTTGTCGGGCCGTGCTCGACTAAAAGCTGTTCTAAAGTTCCCAGCTTGCGGACAATCATAGAAGAAGTACTGCCATTTGCTTTTACGAAAGATTTGCAGATATAAAATGACTCTGCGTTTTTTGATTTTGATATGTGAAGATTCATAGCTGATCCCTCCTTATCCCTTATTATATCATACAATAACATAAAATAACATATATAAAAACTAAAAAATTGACACAAAAAAAGCAGGTTTTATGCGGCCTGCAAGGTATTTTTCTATTATTCAACTGTCAAACTCCCGAAAACATTCTGAACGCTAGGAAGCCGGTATGATTGTTACATATAAGGGGAAGAAAAATTTCTTTTAGGTACTTGCTTTCCTAAAACTGATGTGATACAA
>NZ_JADNJD010000025.1:28114-28703 GCF_015554745.1 Anaeromassilibacillus sp. 1001302B_160321_C8
AGGAAGCCGGTATGATTGTTACATATAAGGGGAAGAAAAATTTCTTTTAGGTACTTGCTTTCCTAAAACTGATGTGATACAATGATTTAATCCAGAAAAGGAGTAAAAAATATGCGGCAAGGTATTCTTAAATAAAACTATAATCAAATAGTGGGAACAAAGGATTATGATAGCTCCTTTTGTAGGGGCTTAGTTTTTTGTACCCAATTTAAGAATACTTTTGCCTTATCAATTTTGACATATCCCCAAAAACAGCAATCACAAACAGGTGTATGCTGTATATGTGTATGTCCGCAACTTATAATCCCCAGTGGTAAAAGTATTTTACTGCTGGGGATTTTTATGCCCTTTGGGGCTGTAAAGGGAGGACAATCACATGAAAATAATCAATATTGGAATTCTTGCCCATGTAGACGCTGGAAAGACGACCTTGACGGAGAGCCTGCTATATGCCAGCGGAGCCATTTCAGAACCGGGGAGCGTCGAAAAAGGGACAACGAGGACGGACACCATGTTTTTGGAGCGGCAGCGTGGGATTACCATTCAAGCGGCAGTCACTTCCTTCCAGTGGCACAGATGTAAAGTTAAC
>NZ_JADNJD010000026.1:0-23447 GCF_015554745.1 Anaeromassilibacillus sp. 1001302B_160321_C8
AGGATGCCTCCATTGCTGGCTGACTTCTCTCATGCCAGGGCCTGCAAACCATTTTGCGAAAAATACTTGACACTACCCAAATGAGAGGAATGATATTATGAATATTCAGGTAGACACATCGCAATTAGTCGAAAAAAGCAATGAAATCAGAACCTTGAAGGCAGACCTGCTGAACACTATGGAACAGATTGAAATACTTGTTTTATCTGTAAATGGTGGATGGCAAGGAGATGCTGAGAGAGCATTTTCGGAGAAAATTCTTTATGTCAAAAAGCAGTTTGCAAATATTGCAACATTTTTCGACGATTACGCTGAGTTGCTTAAAGGATTTGCATATACATATGAACAACAAGAAACTGATTTATCCTCGAAGATAAATTTAGCATAAAGGAGTTAACAGATCATGAATAAAGAAATCGTTTTAACCCCGGAACAACTCTTTTTTATGGGTAGATTATTGCAAGCGAAATACATCGATTATGCCTACGTTGCCGCAATGAATGATATTAATCAAAATTTTTCTCTGTTTGAAACCGAGGCTAAAGCCGCACTAGTTTCGGCGGGAATTTTGATGGAAGATTTCAGTGGCAATGTTGAAGTTGATCCGACTGTATTGAGTGTATTGAAACCAATATTCTTCGGAGAAACAGAAACATCCATAGATATATGTAACATTGGTGAAACAAACACTGTTGCTGTATACAAGTATCATTTCCATGATGGTGCCGTTACAATGGTCACAGGTGAAAGAGGGAAACTTGTTATTAAAACTGCAGATCAAATTGCGATTCGTGAAAAAGTTGAATCATTGATTTTTGAGACCTATAATGCAGAAAATCAAGTGGTGGAAACCATTGATAAAGCACATATTACTAGATTTATTGCGTTCAAACAGATTCATGTTGGGACGACATCCATGGTGAAGACCTACATCGAATCTGATGGAGTGTTCTATCAGGAAAAAGAAGAATCTATAGAAAGTGTCACACGTACCCAGTTTATTGCAGATGCTTTCGATGTAGTTAAGGGGGTTTAATCATGGCACTTAAAGATAGTAGTGGAAGAATAACAATTGATGAATATGCAGCACAGCAAGATATTCAAAAAATTAACCAAGCAAAAGCTGCCTTAGAGAATTCAAAAAAGGCTATAGAGAATCTGATTAACCAAGCAAGCAATGAGCAAGGCCAAACCGCAGTTGCCATTGTTGAAAAGGCAACTGAGTTAAGAAATCAAATCAACACAATGATTGGCAGATTAAACGAAACAAGTTCCTTTATTTCAAGCACAATAGCCCATTACCAAGAAGTTGATCGACTGGTAAAAGAAGCAATACAAAACAGCATGAGAGCTCAGGCAGCAGCTGCAGCGGCATCAAGTTCCTCCAAGCCTGCGAGCCAACCTGCAGCTCAGCCGTCTGCACCGAAACAAACAACAAGCTCCAAAACGAGTTCGTCAAAAGCATCTTCATCCAAGAAGTCATCCTCAAAAAAATCCAGCAAAAATGATTTTGTGGATGATGTGGTTGATGCTATTTCGGATGCATTTAAGAAGTGGTTTTAATTAGGAGGACAATATGGCTAAGATAAAAATTGATATTGATGCATTGAAGTCCAATGCATCTTCATTAGAAGGAAGAATTACAGAATTACAGAATCTCAACACTAGATTGGAAAACCTGATAACTCGGATCCAAGCGTCTTGGGAAGGGCAAGCGAGTATAATTTATATAGCAAAGATAACAGCTCAAGCAACAAAAGCAAAAAAAATGGTTGATGTTCTTATGGAATATAAGAAATACGTAGAAAGTGCCATTTCCAAGTTTTCAACAGTGGATAACAACTCTGCGAATAGAATCAAGAACTCATTCTAAGGAAAGGAGCTGAAATATTATGATTTCGATAGATACCTCAATAATGCGAAATTTAGTAACCGCATCTACCACAGCAAACAATGCAATCACTGATGCAATGGAAGTTTTGAATCGAATTTCCACACATAATGATTGGGCTTGCAAGGAAAAAGATGCAATCAATGATTATACAAATACAAATAAAAATCGAATTCGCCAACTTCAGGAGAACTCCAGTTCCTTTCTAAATGCAATAACCGGAGCAGCAACTGAGTTTGAAGAGACGGAAACATCTATTTCCGATATGTTCTCATCTGTAGAGTCAATGCTCTCAAATATTTTGAGTATTACTGCTGCTACAGCAGGGGTGATTGGAGGACCGTTGCAGCATGGAACCCCAATTGCAGATTTTCCATCTGGCTTTTCAAACATAATAAAGGATGTTTTAAAAGACATTGTCCCTGAAACGCGTCAGGAAGGTTATAATCCTTTTGATGCTTTTATCGCAAATAATGTTACCGATCCTATTGCTCTATGTAATTTTTCAGATATTGATTTAGGATGAGGTGATATAAATGGCAGAGAAAATTAAAATTACGCCTGAAGAGCTACAATCTCAGGCAATTGAAATGAAAACATTAGAAAGTGATTTTTCAACGCTGTTCTCTGGTGTATCCTCTGATCTTAAAAAGGTCAATACCAACTGGAGCCCTAATCTCTCCCATAATTTTGAGGGCAAGATTAACAGTGCTCAAAACAGTTTTACACAGATTACGCAGGAACTAATGAATGGTGCTAAGGTAGCCGATACATGTGCTGTTACGTTCCATTCTATTGATTCGGAGTTATCGAAGCTTTATTGCACAGATGCCGATGTTTCAGCAAAGTCCGCCAATTCTCTTTTGGATATCATTAAAGAAGAATTCGCCGGCATTCCTGAGGATGCAAAATCTGCAGGAGAAGCACTGGCTTGGCTTGAAGAACAATATGGTAAGTTACCAGACTGGGTTACTCACGGCGTAGATGTGCTAGTTCCAAGTTCGCTTCAAACGGCCTATAACTTAACGAGCGGCATCCTACAAGGGGATATAACCCTTAAGGATGGATGGAGTGCAGTGACAAGCATTCTCAAGAAAAACACAAAACTTGCTGTCATTTGCGAGACCATCAACTATACCTTTGAAAAAGGTACAGCACGCTCTGACGAGATGGAACAAGAACTTTTTGAACAAATCAGCGAAGGCGATATTCTTGGCGCAGTTTTTGACGGCGCAGAAGGATTTGTAGACACTATTATTGGTGGTTCGGTGGAAGTTCTTGGCGACGTTGGCGGTGGCTTAGTAGATGCCGCAATCGATAACATCCCAATTGTAAAAGGCATTAACAAGTTGGCAGAGTATGGTACCGGTTTGTTGGGATGGAATGACGGCGATGGTTACTCTATTGGCGGTCTGATTGGTGCTGGAACCGAAAAAATTTCGGATGGCATTGATATTGCCACAGATTTTATTACTGATAAGGTTGATATCGTAACTGATGCCGTGACCAGCGGTGTCAAGGCTGGTATTAACTGGGTCAAGGGTTGGTTTGATTAATATAAGCGGGAAAGGAGATTGTTATGAAACTATTACCACTTGGATCGATAATCAAAGTCAATAATCATAAAGTGTGTGTTATTGGCTATGGTTCTGCCGATAAAGAGGAAAAATCTGTGTGTGGATATTTTGTAGCTGTATATCCCGTTGGATTTACTAGCATTGATAAGGTGCTTTTCTTGCCCCATTATGCAGATTTTGAAGTTGTGGCCGAGGGTTACAAGACAGTTCCCTCAGAAAAAATATTGGATACTCTTGCAAAGAGCTTTGAGATGGTTGAAAAGGTTCCCGATGAGGAACTCCTAAAGATTGATGCAGCTCTCAAAAAGATTGCAGCGAAAAAAAAGGAGGCAAACGAATCATGAGCACATATCATCCTATTGGAACAATTGTGAAACTTACCATTGATAAGGATATGCTTTTCATGATTGCCGGGTACCTTACACGCCAGGGTGACGGTAAAACATATGATTATTTTGCTGTTCCGTTTCCCTTTGGACTTATGAAGGACAATCAATACATCTCGTTTAATCATGACCGCATCACAGACGTGATTCATATGGGATATTGCGACGAAGAAGGTCAAGCGGTATTAGACGGGTTTGATCAGTTTGTTGAAAATCTTAAGAATGCCGCAACCGATAAAGAAAACACTTAATTGTTTTTCGTGGGACGTGTTGAAGAAAATAGTTTTGTTATTTCATTTGTCAAAATGCGCAGTAAGTAATGAGTAAAGGGGGGCCTTTGTGATCTATACTGATGTTGAATTATCAATCCTGTCTCAGCTTGCATATCAAGACATGAGAGAGGGAGAAACGCTTTGGTCAGCGCTTCTTAACAATCAAGGATATTTAGAAAAAAGCTTAGGCTCCGATTATAAGTCGCATATATCGGGTCTGATTTCCAAGGTGAAAGATAATGGCTGTTACATAGTTAAAGCACAAACCAACACAAGCAGTGGGTTTTCTGCATTTGCAGTCAAGGATCCCATTAATAACAATGTTGTAGTTGCATGTAGAGGAACAGAATTAGGAAAAATTTCGGAGAATCCTATTACCGCTGGCAAGGACCTTTATGAAGATGTTTCGTTGGCTCTTTCTCAACAAACTTTACAGCAAAAAGATATGGATAGTTTTATGAATGATCTTCAAAAAGGTGGATATGATGAATATTCCTTTACAGGTCATTCGTTGGGTGGAAACCTCGCAATGTATGGCGCGATAACGCTAAAAGACAAAAGTAAGCTGAAAGAGTGTAAGACATTTAATGCGCCTGGATTTAATAAAGACTTCCACAAACAGTATGAAAGTGAAATCAAAAGCGTAAAGAAACGGATGACAAGCTACCAAAATAAGTATGATGGTGTATCAGAAGCGCTTGAGGTTCCTGGGGAAAAAGTGATTTTGGCATCACAAAAGAAATATATCGACGGTGCTATTTGTCATTTGCAAGATGATTTCGTTATTGAAGGTGGAAGTTTTAAAAAAGCCAAGCCACAGAAAAAAAGTGTCACCGCTTTAGGTTTATTGCTTAAATATGGTGGATCTGCAGTTGGACATGTAGATGAAAATCGCGATAATTTAGGCAGCATATCTCGTTTTAACGCCTTACAATCATCAAAATCGGGTGATTTAACAGCATTCGGCGGTTTGGGCAGTAGTAGAATCAAATTGACCCCTGACGAACTAAAAGGTCAGGCTTCGCAAATGCTTGCATTAGGTAATGAATTTGAACAGTTGTTTGATGGCGTTGTTTCCGACTTAAATAGCGTTAATAAAAACTGGAGTGCAAACCTTGCTAATAATTTTACGGGAAAAATAACAAGCGCCCAGGGGCGATTTAAGCACATTTCCGATATGTTAGCATCCGGAGCTGCAGTAGCGAATCTCTCTGCAAATAATTATGAAGAAGCAGACTCGCTATTAACCAAAGTTGTTGTTGGCGATCTATTTAAGCAAGATGAAGGAAGCATAGTTGGTGTGCTTCGTAACTCAGGTAATATTTAAGAATTTATATTTCACTATAGAGGTGCAGAACGATGGAATTAGAAATCCTAAAAATTTGGCCTGATTGGAAGGCAACTAAGCTACTGGGTGAAGGTAGTTTTGGAAAAGTATATGAGATTGTCCGTAACAATTTTGGCATTGAGGAACATTGTGCGCTGAAAGTTATTACTATTCCCTCCTCCCCTGCAGAACTGCAGAGTATGAGAAATGAAGGTATGGATGATGCTAGCGCAACAGCATACTATAAAGGGCTTGTTGAAGAGTTTGTGCAGGAGATTGCTCTTATGTCCAAACTTAAAGGCAATGTTAATATAGTAGGTTATGAGGACTACGCAGTTATTGAGCACGAGGATTCCATCGGTTGGGATATCATCATTCGTATGGAACTTCTTACAGCACTGCCAGCATATATTAAGGATCGTTCTTTCACCGTTAATGACGTAATTAAGTTGGCTACAGATGTTTGTAATGCACTAGAAGTATGTCATGAGCAAAAAATCATACACCGAGACATCAAGCCGGACAATATCTTTGTTTCTCAAAACGGGGATTATAAGTTGGGCGATTTCGGTGTTGCAAGAACAATTGAAAAGACCGTGTCCGGCTTATCCAAGAAGGGCACGTATACATATATGGCCCCGGAAGTATATAAGGGCGAGGCATATGGAACGAACGTTGACCTATATTCATTGGGCATCGTTATGTATAAGCTCTTAAACAATAACAGAGAGCCCTTCCTACCTCCGCATCCCGAACTTATCAAATACAGCGATAAAAATGATGCATTGGTTAAGAGAATGAATGGCGATATTATTCCGCCCCCTGCCAACTGTAATGAGTTTCTTAGTCGCGTTATTTTGAAGTCCATTAACTTCAAATCTTGGGAACGTTATCAATTACCGTCCCAGATGAAAGCAGATTTGCAATCGGTTAAGAATTCCTTGGGATCTGGAATTGCTCCAATTCTGCAAGCGGATCATATTGCTGCATCCAGTACGTATTCGACTGGCCAGAGTTTTAATTCGGCACAACACACAAATCACTCCTATGTTCCGAACAACTCATATACGCCAAATAATTCGTATGTGCCAAATAATTCTTATATACCAAACAACTCCTATGTTCCAAGTAATCCAACAACAGGCGGAACGGTAGGTAATAATGTGTTTGTCTTTGGTGCGAATAACGCTATCCAGCAACAGAACACAAAAACTGCGAAGACAAACAAAACCCTAAAGACGGTAGCAACTGTCCTTGGATGGATTGGTGCGCCTCTTTGGTTTTTAATGTTTATCGAAATCGATACGGCAATGCTCATTATTTCACTTTTGGTTGCTGTGAGCATGACGCTTTTAATGATAAAGAAATTGGAACCACAACGCAAAATATTTAGCATTATTATGTTGGTGTTAAGTGTTTTCACTATCAACATATTTAATTTAACTGCGGCAATTCTTTATTTGTGTATAAAGAAAACAGAATAGGGGTTCAATAGGAGGAAAAGAAAATGGAGCAGAATTTTTGCGTGCACTGCATGAATTCAACTTCTGACGACATATGTGGCGTCTGTGGAAAAAATAAAAAAGAATATCAACCTGCACCGCATCACTTACAGCCGGGTACCATACTCGGCGGTAAGTATGTGGTTGGTGCGGTTTTAGGAGAAGGTGGTTTTGGAATCACCTATATTGGTCGTGAAATCAATTTGGATATTAAGGTGGCCATAAAAGAATATTTCCCCTCTGGAGTCGTGAACCGTAACAATACTAGTTCGACGGAGATATCCGCTCATGTGGGTGATGCTCAGGCCTTTTTTGAAAAAGGCAAAAGTAGTTTTCTGGGCGAAGCACGCACATTAGCAAAATTTTCGAATGAAGCAAGTATTGTTTCTGTGCGCGACTTTTTTTCCGAAAACAATACGGCATACATTGTTATGGAATACCTTGAGGGCATTGATCTAAAAGATTATATAAAGCAGCATGGAAAAATGTCCTTTGAACAGACAGTTGCAATGTTAACTCCTGTTATGAGGGCTCTTTCTAAAATTCATGCGCAGGGGCTAATCCATAGAGATATAAGCCCGGCTAATATTATGATTTTAAACGACGGCACGGTGAAACTCCTGGATTTTGGTGCTGCACGAGAAGTTGGTGGAGCCGATGAGAAGAGTCTTTCCATATTGTTAAAACCCGGTTTTGCTCCAGAAGAACAATATAGAACCAAAGGACATCAAGGTCCTTGGACAGATGTATATGCGTTGTCTGCCACAATGTATAAGATGATGACCGGTCTTACACCTATCGATGCAATGAATCGAGTGTTTTCAGATGATCTTAGAAGGATTACTGAACTGAATCCTGGTGTTACACCGGAGCAGGAGGCAATTATCCTCAAGGGAATGGCAGTACAACAGGAAAATCGATATCAAACCATCGATGAGTTGTGTGCTGACTGTCAGACTGGGTCTGTTAAAGAGCAACCAGTTGAAAAAACTGTTGGAACTGCGTCGGACAATAGTAATTGGATGAATGCTTGGGGGAACTCTCAAGAGCAAACTCAAAATCAGTCTGGAGAAGCTACAAACAGTCAGGCAATTAAAGGTGATAAAAAGCCAAACATTGCTGCTTTTGTTGGTTCTATTATTACGGGATTCCTTTCCTTGTATTTTATCCTTAATACTGCATCACAAATTATTGATGAAGAAAATGTTATCTTCTCTTTAATTATGACACTCTTATTTGGGGTTGCGACATTCTTCTTGGGAAGGTTATATTTCCCTCGTATCGATAACAAAAAAAGAAAACCAAATGTTTTTTGTCTTGTTGCAAATATATTGTCATCGTTACTTACGATCTTCTGTGCGTGGCTCACATATGTAAACTTTACAGATGTTTGGGCAGAAGAAGGCACAGGCGAATTCGGTGTAGTTCTGACCGTGTTATCTTTAGCTTTGCCGATTTTCTTTGGATACTTCTATTATCCGCGTTTAGAAAGAAAAAAGAAAAGCTTGGTTGCAAAGATTTATAGCGGTATTGCTGCTGGTGCAGTTGCAATCTTTGCTATTGGAATCATCTTTACGAGTGTAAATACCATTACTATCGGAGATCAGAATATTGAGAGAGATGCTACTCACGTAAGCCTAACATTAGATATCGTTACTAATAATGATATTGCGAAATTAAAGGAACTTAAGAATCTTGAGTCCTTGGAAGTGTTTGAGTGTTTCCTTGATGACGAAGATATTAAAACCTTGGGTGAGCTTACACAGCTTAAGAAACTATCTATATCCACGAATACAGATGTAACTGATATTTCACCACTTAGCAACCTGACCGAACTGACTTATTTGAATATATCCAACACAAAAGTCTCGGATATTTCATGCATTGCTAATTTGGTCAAACTCGAAACATTAGATATTAACAACACAAAAGTATCCGATTTAAGTGCGCTTACAAACTTTACTGTCTTAGACACTCTTAAAATGGATTCTATTGAAGGTCTTGATGTTTCAACAATCACCTTGCCGGCAACGGTACGTACCTTATATTGCAATAGCAACGAGCTTGAGTCACTTGATTTTGTTTCCGGCTCTGAGTCCTTGGCAAACATTTATGCCTCGAATAACAAAATCGGCAGCTTGTCACCGTTATCAAAATATAAGCTTAACATCATACATTTGGCAGCCAATAACATTACCGATTTGTCTCCGTTAAATGTAACTGCCATCAGTGATTTGGATGTGTCAACCAACGCTATTTCCGATATTTCTTGTTTGAAAGGCATCCCTGCCTTTCAACTCGACCTAGGTTATAACCAGATTACAGATATTAGTGCTTTAACTGAAAATTATCAAATCGGTATGGTCGATTTGAATAACAATCAGATCACAGATATCAATCCATTGAAGGATTGTTTTAAAATCTATTCACTGGATATTTCTTACAATCAGATTGTTGATATTAGCGCCATAGCCACGATCGATGCAATGGAGCATTTCAATGCTCGTGGAAATAAAATTGTTGACATTACTCCTTTAGCATCGTGTACAAAATTCATAGAAAGTGGCAACACCATTGATTTGAGAGACAACCAGATCGTAAGCGTTGATGCTCTTTCTAAGTATACAAAGGTTACACATATCTATCTTTCTGGCAACAAAATTACGGATGTTTCCCCGTTGCAGTATTGTGTTGCTTTGGAAATGCTTAAGATTAACGACAATCAGATTGCAGATGTATCTGCTCTCGGTTCATTACCTGAATTGTATATATTGGAGCTTGTAAATAATCCAATCACCAGTTTAGATGCATTCGGTTTGGCGGGTCATGAAAATTCCCTTTTAGGTAATTCTGTTTTAAGAATCACCTATAATGAAGGTATCGATTTTGCTAGACTTGCTGAGATCGAAAAATTGGTTGTTACTGTATATGATGTACCTCCGAGACAACAAGAAACTATTCGCGGTTATGGATTCAACGCATATCAGGATTACTCCGGAGATTTAGATGAAATCGAGGAGAACGATGATCTTGTTGAAGATGAGTCAACCGAGGAGGAAACTAATGGCTAAAACAGTATTTTTTGAAGAGAAAAATTCAAAAGGTGCTGTATTGGTACTGTTCAATAAGCAACGTGTTATAGGAACAAGCACTCTTGGGGCATTAACCACCATTGGTAGAGCTACCGGGCAAAGTAATTGTGATATTAAAGTCTGTTCTCCAATAGTATCTCGAACTCACGGAGAGATTGCACTGATTAATGGAGAATATCACTATAGGGATTTGAACAGTACAAATGGCACCTATATAAATAATGTGCTTATTGGACAGAACTCTACTGTAAACAAGCAAGCTACAATCCTCAAGGATGGAGACGTTATCTGTTTCGATATTCGTAAAGACGGTCAAAGCCGACCGGATTGTGTGTTTGCTTTGTTCGCGACATTCTGCGATGCAAACAGTGAGTGGAGTAGTTTGGAATTGAACAACGACATTGCTGAAATTTGCGTGGGTCGTTCTGAACAGACCAGTCTGCAAATTAATAATGACACAATTTCTGAAAAGCATGCATCATTCTTTTGTTCTAGCAATGGATGGGCAATTATCGATCATCAAAGCACGAACGGAGTGTATCTGAATGGCAAGAAAATGTCCGCTCCAAGATATCTCGAAAAATTTGATGTAGTAAGAATTGTGGATTCATACTTTATTTTTACTGGAGAGCAATTTCTTTTTTCAAAAGGAATCACGAATTTAGAAAATAAGGAAGCATCAAAACAACATACGTCGGTGAGAACTTCCTTCTCTAATGTTCAGAACGCATCTCATGTTTCAGTACAATCACAAGGGCAACTGGTGATCAATATTACCGAGCGTAGCGTTATTCAAAGATTCAAGAAAATGCTTTTACTCCAAGATATAAACTTGTCTGTCTCAAATGGTGAGATGGTTCTGATCCTAGGTGGCTCTGGTGCCGGAAAAACGACCTTCATAAATGCTGTTATGGGATATGAGAAGGCAACCGGAAAAATTATGTACAAGGATACTGATATCTATGCCGAATATGAGCAGATGAAATACGAAATTGGTTTTGTTCCACAACAAGATCTTCTTCGTGGAAGCGATACGGTCTATGATACTTTATCCAATGCGGCAGAAATGAAACTCCCGAGAAAGATGAGTTATGAAGCTCGTGAAGAACGAATCACTTCAGTGCTGGAGGAACTCGGTCTGAGCCGGGAAAGAGAGACATTGGTTTCCAAGCTCAGTGGAGGTCAAAGAAAACGCTTGAGCATTGCTGTTGAATTTATCGCAAATCCTAGTTTGTTTTTCCTTGATGAACCAGACTCAGGTGTTGATGATATTATGGGACGTGGTTTGATGGAAAATCTGCGTACCATTGCCAATCAAGGTAAAATAGTGATGGTTATAACCCACAGTCCTGAACGTGCTTCGGATTTATTTGATAAGGTTATTGTTCTTGCTAAAAGCACAAAAGATAATTGCGGGCACCTAGCTTTTTATGGTTCAATCAATGAGGCATATAAATTCTTTGAAGTATCAAGTTGCAGAGAAATCGTAAAAAAAATTAACCGACCTGATGAGAATGGTGAAGGGTTATCAGATTATTATATTGAAAAATATGCCGCATTCAGCAAGGGGTGATGCTCATGGGAGATACAAGAATAGGTCGCATCGGCCAAATAAAAATTTATACCGGTAAGTGCTTTCGTTCTTTTATACATGAAAATGGATGGAAGTCTCTTATTAGCACACTCATTATTTCAATTATTCTTGCTTGGGTAATTGGTGATAACACCTTTGCTGTAAATGAGAGCACTAAAACAGGCGTTTTTGCAATGATTTGTGGTTGTATATGGACTGGCTTGTTTAATTCAATTCAGTCTGTGTGCAGAGAAAGAGCAATCATTAAGAGAGAACACAGAACCGGATTGCATATTTCCTCATATGTTTTGGCTCATATGATATTTGAATTTGTACAGTGCGTTGCTGAGGCAATTGTTCTTACTACGGTATTTGATATCTTTCGAGATTTCCCGTCCACAGGTATTTTGTTTGGATGGACCGCATTTGAATTTTTTATATCATTCACATTGATTATATTCTGCGCAGATGCTCTTGGAATTTTGGTTTCTTGTGTTGTCAAAACAGAGAATGCCGCAATGACAGTTATGCCTTTCGTGCTTATTGTACAGCTTGTTATGTCGGGTATGATGTTCACATTACCGGAAAAAGCGGAACCTATTAAGGAACTTACAATTAGTAAGTGGGGATTGTGTGCTATATGCAGTTCTGCCGATCTAAATGAAATTCCTACGAAAGACACTCTGGAAAAATTCGAGGCTGCAGCCGAATCGGATGAAGAAATCACAAGCTGGAAAGATTTGGGTCTCACGCAGAAGTATGATATGGATTATGATGCCTCTGTACAGAATGTTACAAAAACGTGGCTTGTATTGATACTCTATAGTGCTTTGTACGGAGCAATAGGAACAGTTTGTCTAAAGTTTGTTGATAAAGACAAACGATGAAGAAAGGTGGTAAAAGAAATGAAGATACCTGCATTTAAGTGCCCACACTGCGGTAATAATTTAGGTACAGCAGTGAATGCGTATTTGTATGGCAGTCCTTTTAGGGTTTGTAATAAATGCAAGAATTCTTATGTCGATAAACGTTACCACGAAATTGCGATAGAAGGTATAAGGCAGGAAGATATCAATCCAACTGAGGCAGATAAACAATCCCATCGCAAATCGGGAACCAAAGCTATTTGGATTGGCATCGGAATGTTAGCGCTGTTTATCATCATTTTGTTTACTGGGTGGATCGTGTTTCCTCTTCCCATTTTTGGTGTGATTAGCATTATCGGTGGTATTGGTGCAATGAAGGGTGACAGTAAAAAAGAGCTGGAAAAAACTCGAAATGCGTTAGAGATTGAGAGACAACAATCTATGCTTCGTATGCAAAATCCTCAATATGTAGAGCAACTACGAGCGATTGGCTATGACATACCCTTGAATATACAATCGGTTGGAAATACATATACTCAGCAGAATGTCTGCAAAAACTGTGGTACCGCACTTGACACGAGTGACCGCTTTTGTCCCAAATGCGGTACCCCACATTAGGGAGGTGACTTCATGTTTTGTCCAAAGTGTGGAACCAAATTAGTAGATAATGCGAAATTTTGCGCAAAATGTGGAACTGCAGTTGAATCACAAACAAAGAGTGCGACGCCACAAACCGATCGACAGGCACAGTGGAACTCGCAATGGAATGCCCCTGTTCAATCTATCAATCCTGTGACTCGTGCTGCAGATCCCCCTGCAAAAAAGAAATTGCAGTGGTGGCATATATTATTGATTGTCGGCGGTGCCATAGTATTGCTAATTTCTTTGATTGCGATAGCTGTAGGTTCATCTAATGATGGCGGTTATACTGGTGGAAATGGGAATTTTGGTAACTATGGCGCCTATTATGATTATGAATCTGATGCCGATGATTCGGACATTTCAAAATTCAAGTTTATAGAAGACAATTACTATTCATGTTCTCCCAAATTCGGTGGGAACGAAACAATGATTTTGAAATTTTCTAATGTTACCGAATCAAGCATAGCAATCGAATATTATTCGCACGATTTAGGTAACTACGGTAGAGATGAATACGATCACGAATTCACATCAGCTACAATGATCTACGATGAAGAAGAGGGTTGTTATGAGTTTGAATTCTGTGGATTTTGGCGGCTATATACATACAAGTTGGAATATAACCGTTATGAGATCAATCAATACTATGGTCAGAAATTCGAGAAAGTAGATCCCGTAAAGCCGGAAGATTTTTGGTGGTACGAGGAAGCTAAAAGACAAACCGGAGACTATGGTTCTGGTTCGGCAGCTGATATTTCACAAGCTAAAATTGGAGACGTTATTTCTATTGGAAAGTATGAGATGGATAATAATACTTCCAATGGTTTGGATGACATTTCCTGGCTTGTTATTGATGAGAATGATAGTGGTATTCTGGTGATTTCAAAGTATTGTATTGCCAAACAGGAAACAAGCAGTAGCTATGAAACATGGGAAACCAGCGTTGCCCGCGAGTGGTTGAATAATGAGTTCTATAGCAATGCATTCACAACAGAGGAAAAGAATAAGATTATCACTTCGACTATTGTAAATGATGATAATGCTGACACAGGGATGGATGGTGGAAATGATACATCAGACAAACTATTTCTGTTGTCAATTGATGAAGCGAACAAGTATTTCACAAGCAAGGAAGACCGTAAAGCTTATGGCACCCTCTATTTACAAGAGTTGGTTGACGAAGATGAAGATTCTTTTGGTTGGTGGTTGAGAACTCCAGGTAAAAGATTTGTCACTCTGAGCAGTGAACAGATTTATCAAAGCTATGTTGGCAGTAATGGTTATGTGTATACAGAAGGCTGCACGGCAGCAGTGTATAACAACGGGCTACGACCCGCAATGTGGATTTCAAAGTAGAAAGGGTGATTAGATGTACTGTATTCAATGTGGAAAACAAATTGACGATGGTTCGGCTTTTTGCCCCGAATGCGGAAGCAAACAAGAAGCAGAAATTCAAACTGTGACCCATGAAGCTATCAATAGTCAACCTTTTATTTCTCCGTCCTCTTCTTCAATGGCAAACACTAATTGGGCTAACTCGTATTTTGATGGAGGATTAATGGGACTTATAGGAGTCAATCTTGCGGTTGCCTTTGTATCCTTCATTACGCTCGGCCTTGCATGGCCGGCACTATGGTGTTTTAGAATGAGATGGGTATACAAACATACCGTAATTGGCGGTTATCGTTTGAAGTTTACTGGCAAAGGAGGACAACTTTTCGGTAAATACCTATTGTGGGTATTACTGACGATTGTTACTCTTACAATCTATGCTTGGTGGCTCCCTATCAAGTATAAAAAGTGGGAAATTAGTCACGTAGAAATTGACTCAATGATCCCGAACAATAGGTATTAATTTTATTAATATAAATCTTTTGGAGGTATAGTTATGTTTTGTAAACAATGCGGAAGCGAACTCAAGGATGGTGCAATGTTTTGCACGAACTGCGGCGCAAACCAAAATGCAGCCGCTGCAGCCCCTGCTCAAAATACTGAGCCGGATTTGGAAAAGACGGTAGGTGTTTTCGATGCAATGCCTGGCTCTCAGCCAGCACAACCTGTGGTAGAACCTCAGGTTCAACAGCAACCAAAGGCGGAGCCCTCTGTGGCACCCGCACAGCAACCTGTATATCAGACGCCTGTGCAGCAGCAACCTGTATATCAGACTCCGGTACAGCCACAGAATGCCTATAATCCCAACGCTGGTGAAGCACATAATGGTAAAGTAGGTTTTGGCAAGGCTATTTCTTTGTTCTTTAAGAACTATGTAAATTTCAGCGGAAGAGCTTCTAAGAGTGAATACTGGTGGGTTTTCCTTTTCAATGTGATTATGTTTTTCCCGCTTGGTTTAATATCTGGTGCAGTTCCTCCTCTGGGTGGTCTTTGCTCTATCGCACTTATGATTCCCGGTATTGCTCTTGCTGTAAGAAGACTGCATGACGTGGGCAAGCCTGGAGCATGGTGGTTCATGGGCCTTATACCGATTGCTGGCGGTATTATTCTTCTGATCCAGTTCCTCAAGGATAGTGATGGTGATAATCAGTGGGGACCTGGTCCTGTTGCAGCTGTATATGGATCTGGCCAGTTTGTTAACACTCCTGTGAATAATGGAGCTCCTGCACAGAGAGTTGTTACAGATAATGATATTTATGCTATGGCACAGAACCATGAACCTGTTAATGTAAATACTCCTGATGCTAAGCGAATGATGGATAGCGCTCTCGGAAGAATTGTCCCTACATATACAGGAATTGAAAATCTTGCCGGAGCAATGATGCTTTGTGATCCTCAGTCCATCAAGGCAAATATCGCGGCAACTGACACAGAGACCCTGATTGTAATTTTTAAGGCACTTGGCTTCTATATCGGACAGGGCGGCGACGCTAACGTTCTTGGTATGGTTCAGCAGAATGTGCTTGCTACATTGAAAACAAGATTTTAATTTCACAGCGGAAGAGGCATCCTATGATGCACTATCGTAGGATGCCTCTCCTTTACTTATAGGAGGAAAAGATTATGGCTTTTTGTGAATTCTGTAAAGCTGAAGGTCAAAAGACTGGAACATGTGCATATTGTGGAACCGTTTATTACACTGCAGGCGTTACTTTCATTTATGGACAAACCGAAAAAGATTCGTATGGTAGTGAATTTAGACTTACCAACAAGTATTTGATTGTGAGAAGCGTTTCTAAAGCTGAAATGGCCGGTAATGTTACCGCTGGTGCAGCGTTTGGCTTAATTGGTGCGTTGGCAGCTACTGCAGTTGATTCTGCTCGTAAAAAAAGTTACGGTTTCTATGATTTACAGGATTTACAAAAGGTCATATATCCGTACCACACAAATTCCTTAAAAAAGGACACCGCGTTTAAATTCATAAATAAAGATGGAAGCGACTTTGTTTTGAACTTTAACCTAAATGGCATGTTCTGTGGTAAGGCTGCTAAGAACTTTGCTGATGCATTAGTGAAGGTAGGAGTATTTGTTGAAAATGGTACTGGTTCGAAGTATCCTTTCTGCTGTATGAATCCTTTTGTCAATCAAGCTACATTCGCAGCACGTGTATGTCAATCTGCAGCCACATTTGTAAAGATGACAGACGAACAGTTTATAGCTCCACCAATTTCTGTAGGGGCTCAAACGCATCAAACCCAAGCGGCGCCCCAAGGTTATAGTCAGCCTGTTCAGCAGGCACCGATACAACAACCTATATATCAAACACCGGTAGAGCCTGTTCAACAAACTCCTGTGCAGCTTGCTCCGGTTGTTGAGACCACTCCAACACCTGCAGTAAATGCGGCATGGCAAGCCGCCTGGCAGGCAACTGCTGTTCCTGTGGAGGAGAAAAAAACAGAGCAGATAATGTGCTCTACTTGCGGCTCAATGAATTCGAGTGCAGCGAGATTTTGTAGCAAGTGTGGGACACCATTTGCATCAAGTCAGCAACCTGCACTTTCGATAGATGATTGGAAAAACAAATGGTAATTTGTGTTAGGTGAAGGATATGCTTGAATATGCAATAATGAGTGAAATTGGTAGCCGTAACCTCAACGAAGACTATGTTGGCGCAGTGGAAAAAAACAATTCTTATTGTTTTGTAGTATGTGACGGACTTGGTGGACATGGTATGGGTGATGTTGCCTCTCACTTCGTTACAGATGTTTTTATCGAACAATTTAATATTTGTGATTCATATGATGGCTTTCTTTCATCTGCTTTTTCACAGGCTCAGGAGCGATTGATTGAGCATCAAAAAAAGAACAAAGTAAAGAATAAGATGCGCACCACAGCGGCGGCAATGCTCGTTGATGATGTTCTTGTGTACATTGGACACGTTGGTGACTCTCGGGTGTATGTATTTGACGGGAATGGAATAAAAAAACGCACAGTAGATCACAGCGTTCCACAAATGTTAGCTTTGTCAGGAGAAATCACAGAAGAAGAAATCCGTAAGCATCCGGATAGAAATATCATCCTGAGAGCAATGGGAACAGATTGGGAAAGCCCAATGTTTGAACTGTTGCCTTCAATTTATCTCGCAGAATGCCGAGCATTTCTTTTGTGTTCAGATGGCTTTTGGGAATTCATAAATGAGAACGAAATGTTTAATTCACTTAACAACAGTAAAACCGCAGATGAATGGCTTCGCACTATGAAATCAGTGGTTGAGAAAAATGGCATTAACAAAAAAATGGATAACTATTCAGCAATCGCAGTTTTGATTTCCAAAGGGAGCGAGGTGCAACAGTGAAACAACAAATCGACCGTAATAGAATTAGGGCGGATATATTAGCAAAGAAGCCTGGAAGAAAGATAAGAGACGCTATAGAGAATAATGCATTTTCGATTGTTGAGGATATATGCATTGATGATTTGCATAACCACGGTGATTCTCGTTGGCTTTACTTTAAATTGTCTGGAAAGATTCTTGTAACCAAACACAATCTACTGATGCCGTTAACCGAGAAAATGTTTGGAGTTGAGCGATATCTCAGCACCAAATCTTGGTTAAATAAAAAAATGTACCTTGTGTTTGCCGGCGATAAAAATGAATGTGTTGGTGTATATGTTTGTGATGAATGTTTTATTCCAGATGTGCAGTTGTTCAAGAAGGCTTTTCCAGATAATATAAATAAGACTGCACCGAGAGGAATTATTTCACTGCAACTGCTCTCCACATTGACCATCCCAAAGCAAAACAAACCAGATGGTAATAAGTATTCAATTCATCGACATATTTGCGCTCGGAAGAATTACTCCTATGACGGGGAATCCTCGTCTACGGATTTTACAATATATTTAACCAATGGTGATGAAAATATAACGTTTAGATTTTCTGACAATGGAAAATCCGGTGTTATAGAGTCATCAGGAGTAAATTGTAGCAATGGCGACAAAGCGTTTTTAAATGTTTTCGTTAATAGCTTTTATTATGTTGCTTTTGTTAACGATAAACCTCGGTATTTGTTTTCCGCAGATCAATGGAAACTTTCAACCGAATTTAATCTGTTACCGAAACCTCAACCCAAACCGGTTGAAAGGCAGGCTTATTTACAGGAAATTAGACCGATGATTGATAGAGGGGTTATTAGAGAAATTTACGGCAATGATACAGTTTCGGTATTGAATCTTGCAAACACTTTTTATGGAATTACTGATTATCGAAGAGATTCGAAAGAAACTACACAGTTTGTTTGTGCTTTCGGCGATTACAAACTGGTGAAAATGTTATTCAATCATCCCAAGGAATTACCGTTGATTATGTCTGCCATTCGTAAGGTAAGATTTCAAAGTAAATTCTATGATGAATTAATAACTCTTTCTTACCATACACAAGAAGTTGGCCCAGATGATCGAATAGATTTACAGATGGAAGAAGATATAAAAAATCTTTTCCAAGAGGATATTTACGCTTCCTTGGAAGCACCAAGCTTTTCCAAAAACGATTGGATGAGTAGATGGGGGTAAAGATACGTGGCAATATCACGATATCATATAACAACACACAAACGGAGGAATAAAAAATGAAAATCTGTCCTAATTGCAGAAACACCGTTGAGGATAGTGCAATTTTTTGCGATAAATGTGGAGCACGTTTTACAGAGCAAAACAACGTACGGGCTAACTATTCTCAGCAACCAAACAACCAAATTAACTACACACAACAACCGAACAATTATGGAGTGAATCAGCCCCAATACCAGCAGCCTGTAGTAGTGCAGCAAACACAGCCAAAGAAAAAGAACACAGGTATGATCGTTGGAATTGTCGCAGCAGTCTTGATTGTATTAGCCATTATCGGTAGTGTGGCACAAAAAGCTTTCCAAGATCAGGGCTACGGAAGCGACGGCGGGAATGATTATACTCCTTCGTATAATTTTGGAACAAACGACTCATCATCCAACAATGATATCAACTCAACTACGGATAATAATGTTTCCGATGTTATGACCTACAATAAAGGCTCCGTTGTTGATGGTTGGTATGTAAATGAATGGGCAAATATGCGATTTGATACAAATGGTAGTTGGACAGATGGTAGTGCTGAAGAATATGGCTCCTATGAAGGTGATCCTAATACTGAATGTGGAATCATCTTAAATGATGCTGATAATGGCAAACAACTTGTTATCTGCTTTGAAAAGCTTAATGGACCAAGTGCATCAGTAACAGAAGAGGCTTATTTAGACATTATTACAAGCGGATTAAAGCAACAGTATTCAGATGCCAATCTTACTTGCACAGTGGCTGATTACTACGACACTACAGTTGCAAACGAAAAATTCAAAACGGCAAAATTCACTTTTGATGGAAGCACGTTGATTCAAGAATTCCATGTCCGTAAATACGATGGATATATGATTTTTATCGCTGTAATGGCACAAGACAGTTTTGATGCAAGCACAATAGTAAACAATATACGTGCTGTCAACTAAGAAGGAGAAGAAACGATGAATAAGAAAATATTAGCAATATTCCTTGCTATCTTGATGGTTTTTTCGCTATCGGCTTGTGGCAACAAGGGTGGCAAAACAGAAGATGGCAGCCCAATGCCGGAAGGATTTGTTTTTGAAGGCAACGATAGTCAAGAAGAAACCGTAGCCTTGGGTACTCCAAGCACTAAGCTTAATCCGCAGGATGTATATAACAAACTTACATATACCCCAGAAATGTTCTATGGCGATTATCGTCTCTTAGGCGGTGATGATGCACAGGAAAAGTTTGGTGCAGAAGCACAATACTTTAAGTGGACACAAAAAGGAACCGAAAAGGAATATTCTAAATTACCTTTCCGTATTAAAGCTGGTAAAAAGACTTTGATGCACTCTGTAAATTACATTAAAGAGTATAATTGGATGGAACTTTCTTTCATGCGTAATTACTCTGAAACTTCTTGTAATTTGGAAACAGCGTTGTGTGCTTATTCTATTGAGGGTAACAAATTAATTCTAAAGCCTCTTGATACATTTAACGTAGATAAAGAAACAAACAAAATCACCTATACTTTTGCAGATGTAACATGGGAATACGCATTTAGTTTTAAGGGGCGTACATTGACTCTTGAAGCAGACGGAAATAGCATTGCTTTAACAACTTGTTTAGATGCATACGGCGAAAAAGATTATGTTTTTGCTGAAGGATATCTTTCTCCTGGTTCCGAGAGTGCACATAACATTGATTACATTAGATTTAGATATGATAGTGAAGATAAAGACTCTTCATTAAGTTTTGAAATGGTTGATGAAAAGCGTAGCTATAACTCGATTGCTGTTCTTGAAGAGAATGGCTTGTTTACATTCACTTTGTCGCTTGAAGACAGTAAGGAAACATATCAGTATGTTTGTTTCTGTGCGGCCAATGATGGTCTAGTACTTACGGATGGTACGAACACTTACTATTACAATGATACATATAGCGACCGTCACAAACTTAACCTTAGCGAATATTTAACCGAAGATCAAACTGGTAAACTCGATGAACTCAGCGATTCTCAATTAGAGGCAATTGTAGAGAAAAAAGAGAATCTTATGGAAGATCTTGCAAAGGCATTCAATGATGCTGGCATTAAAGTAACCGTAGATGAAAAGACCGGTGAATTAGCAATGGACTCTTCGGTATTGTTTGGCGGCGACTCTGCTATTTTGACAGCTGAAGGTAAGACTTTCTTAAATAAGTTTGTTGATGTTTATACTTCTATTGTTTTTTCTGAAAAGTATGAAGGTTTCGTATCAAAGACCATGGTAGAGGGCCATACTGCCCCTGTATCCGGTAGTACATATGAAAGCGGATTACCGTTGTCAGAGCAGAGAGCCAACAATGTTAAAGATTACTGTGTTTCCTCAGACACAGGAGTAGATACGAGCAAGCTTGCTTCAAATTTGGAAGCTATCGGATATTCCAACAGCAAACCGGTTAAGGATGCGGATGGAAATGTCGATATGGCAGCTTCTAGGCGCGTATCATTCCGCTTTATTATTAATCTTGAACAACAGTAAATAAACACGGAGGAAAGAAGAATGAAAAGACGCATATGCCAGTTTTTATCACTGGCTTTAGCATGTGTATTTGTATTGACACTTTGCTCCTGCGGCAAAGAAGCAAGCAATAACAAAGGTAAATCAGAAGATGGAAAACTGGTATGGTATTTAGGTGGTAATAATATCTTTGCCGGTGACGTAGATGTAGAGTCTTTGTTCGAAGATGTTACAGATTCTGTGGATCCGGCGAAGATCTATTCATCTCTTGAGTTGACCGAAGAAATGCTTCACGGTGTATATACTCTTAACAATAAAGAGGATGACCTCAAAACAGTAAGAAAAGAGATCCCATTCGAAGAGGTTCAATTTAAGGATAGCACCTCTAATTTAACCATTCTTCCTACTGCGGTATATTTTGGCACCGAAAACATTTGCAGTTCAGAAACTGGCTACAAATATGATGAGTTTAAAAGTGTTACAGATCATGAAGTGGCCGTCCTTGAGCTCGCCACCGAAGACAAGGTTGGACAAACTCCGTGTACATATGAAATCAACGGAGACTCTATTACTTTTAAACAAATCAGTCAAACAAGTGGTGATGAAGAACCGTTTGCATATGAGTTTACAGGCGTTGAGTTTAGTTATACCTTTGAACTTTCCGGCCCATACATGACGTTTTCCAAAAACAATAGTTCGTTGAAGTTGAAAGCATTTTGTCTGACAGAGAACACGGATGATTCACTGTCTCTTCACGGATATTCTCTGCCGGATTCTCCGTTGATTGAAGGCTTAGATTATTTTGCAAGCGCTGAAGCATGGAACTACGCTGTTAGAAGAGATGGCAGCTATTATGATCTTTCAGCTTATAAAATTGATGATGCAGGAAGATTTACAGTGTATCTTGCGGAGAAAGACATGATAAGTGGTGAAACGGATAAATTTGTAAGCCAGTATGCGTATATTATCCAGAGCTCTGCAAGTAGTTTCAACACCGATTTCAGCATCATACTTCTCGACGGTAGCAAGGTGTACTATTATACAGATAACATTACTCAAAGAGAAGCTCGCTCTTTGGCAGACCAGGGAGCCAATGTTAATGACCTTACAGAAGATGAAATCAAAGAAATTGCTGAGAAAAAGGCTGACTTGTTTGATGATCTATACAAGGAATTCGAAGCTCAAGGCATAAATGTTACAATCAATCGTAGCACTGGTGAAATAGCAATGGATGCATCCGTTCTCTTCGGCGGTGATTCTGCTGTTATTACTGCAGACGGTAAAGCCTTGTTAAACAAATTCTTGGCCGCATATACATCTATCGTTTATAACGAGAAATATGATGGCTTTATCTCTAAAACAATGGTAGAAGGTCATACTGCACCGGTTGCAGGCAGTACCTATGAGAGTGGTTTACCTCTTTCACAACAGAGAGCCAACAATGTTAAAGATTATTGCCTGTCTTCTGACACAGGTGTAGATACTTCTAAATTGACCTCTACTTTGGAAGCTACTGGTTTGTCCAATAGCAAGCCAGTATATAACTCTGATGGTGAAGTTGATATGGCAGCATGCCGTCGTGTTTCTTTCAGATTTATTGTAAATTTAGATAAGCAGGGATAAAAATGGGAAAATACTGCGGTAATTGTGGTGTTCAGATGGCACAGGATGAAAAGTTCTGTGCCATCTGCGGCACAAAATTTGAAAGCAATATAAAAACAGTTAAAACATACTCTAAAAAGCAATTGACTCCTGAAGTTATTAAAAAAGATGTAAATGGTAATATAAAGTACAGAGTTTTTCGCCACTAAAAGTACACACTTTTTCGCCACATAAAGCGCAGAGTTT
>NZ_JADNJD010000027.1:0-19201 GCF_015554745.1 Anaeromassilibacillus sp. 1001302B_160321_C8
ACAGTTACTATGATATAGCGATTGAAGGGCAACCGAAAGAGCAGATTTATTATCATCGTTCCATACAAGATATTTTTTTAACCTTTGTTTTAGAGCTGGATTTGTCATTGATGGATTTTATGAAGAATGTTTTAAAACCAACAAAGAAATTCCTATGGTAATGATAGTAAGGCTTAAGAAGGTAAAACGTGATAGCTTAAAATAAATTCAAGTTTGTCGGGTAAATAGCAAACCCAGCCGAGCCAGTCAACGGTCAAGATGAACGGCGCATATGCGCAGCCGTTGACAGCCCCGCCCGCCTTTGCTGGTAGGCAATCAAGGGGCGACAGCAAGAAGTGCCACCGCCCCGCACTATTATTCAGAAAGGGGAATTTCCATGACCGACCAGATAGCCTATCAAGAATATATCCAGCGCAGGTACAACGCCTTTTGCAAGACTGTTATCCGCTGTGCCGCCTTGGACAAGATTTTGAAGCTTAAACGGCAATGGGAACGGCAAGTTTCCCTTGACTATCTGATGAACGAGAAGTTTGTCCAGTTTGCCGCGTCGGAGCCGGACGAGGAATACCCATTTACCGTCTGCGGTCAGACCGTCCTGCTCTGCAACGCCGCCCTTGCCGACGCGATCTCTGTTTTGCCGGAGCAGACGCGGGAAGAAATCCTGCGCTATTACTTTCTGCGCCAGCCGCAGCGCGTGATCGGCGCGTGTATTGGCCGGTCACGCAGCACAGCGGGGCGGCATATCCAGCTTGCCTTGCAGCGGCTACGCGAAGAAATGGGGGTGAGCCGGTATGAGTAGACTTCTCCCCTATGAAACAATCCTCAAAGCCCGTGAGGGCGACCCAGAAGCCGTGAACGCTGTCCTGCTCCACTACGCCGGATATATCCGCTATTTCTCAAAAGTGAACGGGCAGGTCAACGCCGAGGTGGAGGACTATGTAAAGCAGCGGTTAATTGACTGTCAATTCAAGTTCCGGCTTGACGAACCACCGGACAAGTCATAAAAACTGAATACCAGCCGCCACCGACGCGGCCAGCGAAAGCAGTAAGTCTTGAAAAAGATTTACTGCTTTTTTTGTTGTCCGGCTCCGCTCCCGGCCATTTTGCCCCCTGCCGGTTGTAGTAGTAAGCGAGGAGGGAATTTTTCTGCCCTGGTGTTTGGCATTTGGAGCATTTACCCGTAGTAGAGGGCAAAGAGAAAGGATTTCTCCAACACCGGGTAGAAACCACTGCGTCCGGTGTCATTTTAGCGAAAGCGGGCAGGAATGCCCTTTACAGGATTAGTAGTAGCAGAAAAAGAGAAACAAACTTTTGTGGTTGCAGTTTTCCAAAAAAGTGGCGGACGGAAGTGAGAGAAAGTTTGCAGTCACGGAGAGCAAGTTTCTACCACGGTGCCAAAATCCGCAATTCTGCGGTTTTGCCCCTCGCGGGAAACTTGTTGGGGAGTGCCTTCCCCAAACCCTGCTTTGCGGCTTGCGCCGCTTATCCCCGCCGCGCTCATGCGGCAAGAAAGGAGGTCACGACCATGCGAAAGAAATACAACACACCCCACCGCAGCCGCGTTGTGAAAACCCGGCTGTCCGAAGATGAATACGCCGACTTCACAGCGCGGCTTGCGCCCTATGGTATCAGCCAGTCCGAATTTCTCCGGCAGGCGATACGGCGCACCACCATACGCCCCGTTATCCATGTGTCGGCGGTCAATGACGAACTGCTCTCCGCTGTCGGGAAGCTGGCCGCCGAGTACGGCAGGATCGGCGGCAACCTCAATCAGATAGCCCGGTATCTGAACGAGTACGGCGCACCCTACAACGCCCTTTCCGGCGAGGTACACGCCGCCATAGCCGACCTTGCCGCCCTCAAGTATGAAGTCTTACAGAAAGTAGGTGACGCGGTTGGCAACACTCAAGCATATCAACTCTAAAAATGCCGACTACGGAGCCGCCGAACAATACCTGCTTTTTGAGCATGACGAGTTTACCATGAAGCCCGTCCTTGATGAAACCGGCAGGCTTATCCCCCGTGAGGACTACCGGCTGTCCACGCTGAACTGCGGCGGCGAGGATTTTGCCGTTGCCTGTATGCGGGCAAATCTCCGCTACGGGAAGAACCAGCGGCGGGAAGATGTGAAAAGCCACCACTATATCATCAGCTTTGACCCACGGGACGGCCCGGACAATGGCTTGACCGTAGACCGGGCGCAGGCATTGGGCGAGAAGTTTTGCGCCGAGCATTTCCCCGGCCACCAAGCCCTTGTATGCACCCACCCGGACGGGCATAACCACAGCGGAAACATTCATGTGCATATCGTCATTAACAGCCTGCGGATAGAGGAAGTGCCGTTCCTGCCCTACATGGACAGGCCAGCCGACACGAAAGCCGGTTGCAAGCACCGCTGTACTGACGCGGCCTTGCGCTACTTCAAGTCCGAAGTCATGGAGATGTGCCACCGGGAGGGGCTTTACCAAATCGACCTCTTGAACGGTAGCAAGAACCGCGTCACAGACCGGGAGTATTGGGCGCAGAAAAAGGGACAGGCCGCGCTGGACAAGCAGAACGCCTCCATGATTGCAGGCGGTATCACGCCCCGGCAGACCAAGTTTGAAACGAACAAGGAGAAGCTGCGGCAGACCATACGCGCCGCGCTGTCTGCGGCGACCTCATTCGAGAACTTTTCCTCTCTGCTGCTGCGGGAGGGTGTGGCCGTTAAGGAGAGCCGGGGGCGGCTATCCTACCTCACGCCAGACAGGACAAAGCCCATTACCGCCCGTAAGCTGGGCGATGATTTTGACCGCGCCGCTGTCCTTGCCGTTTTGGAGCAGAACGCCGCCAGAGCCGCAGAAAAGGCCACAGCCATACCCGAATACCCACGGCATGGGAAAACCGGCATACAGCCCGTAAAAGCCCCTCAATCCGCCCCGAAACAGGACGGTGTGCAGCGTCTTGTGGACATTGAGCAGAAGATGGCCGAGGGCAAGGGCAAAGGCTACGAGCATTGGGCGAAGATACACAACATCAAACAGATGGCCAAGACGCTGAATGTGTACCAGCAGTACGGCTTCACTTCCCCGGAGCAGTTGGAAGCTGCTTTTGATACCGCCTATGAGGAAATGCGCCAGACCAGCGGCGAACTGAAAACGCTGGAAACGAAGCTGCAAGGGAAAAAGGAGTTGCAGCGACAGGTACTTGCCTACGCCAAGACCAAGCCCGCCCGCGACGGGCTGAAAGCGCAGAAATCCCCCAAAGCCCGCGCCGCATACCGGCAGGCGCATGAAAGCGATTTTATCATAGCCGACGCAGCCGCCCGGTATTTCAAGGCACATGGCATTACCAGGCTGCCCGCCCGGAAAGCGTTGCAGGACGAGATCGAGCAGCTTGTTTCCAAGAAATCCGGCCTGTATAACACCTATCACGAACAGAAACAGCGGTTTAAGGAGTTGCAGACCGTCAAGCGGAACATCGATCAGATTTTGCGCCGGGAGGAACCCCGCCGCAGAAAGGAGCAGAGCCATGAGCGATAAGCTGCCCCGCATGGACTACCGCCAGCACCGGCGGGCGCGGCGGCTGGTGCATGAGTGCTGTAACTACGACGGGGGGAACTGCCTGCTGTTAGATGACGGGGAGCCTTGCGTATGCGTCCAGAGCATTTCCCTTTCCCTCATGTGCCGCTGGTTCCGTGTGGCTGTCCTGCCCCTTGACGGGGAACTGGCCGCAGCCCTCTTGTACCGAGGGAGCCGGAAACGATGTGCCGTCTGCGGCGCGGCCTTTGTCCCCAAATCCAACCGGGGAAAATACTGCCCGGACTGCGCCGGGCGCATGAAGAAACTCAAAGCCGCCGAACGAAAGCGGAAACAAAGGCAGAGATGTCACGCTTTAGAGCCTTTCAAACCCGCATAAATCAAGGCTTTTTTCGTGGGTGTCAAAGGGTACGCGATACATTTATCCTTTTCCACCGGAAACGCCGTCCTAATGCGTGACAAACTGCCAAAATCAACCCGAACACAGGGAGGTGATACTATCGCTGATTATATCATGGCAGACACGCCGCTGCCTCTCTTTCTGCCTTACCCCCGTTTCCTGCTGAAAATGGAGATTTCCCAGACCGCCAAGCTGCTGTATGCGCTGCTGTTAGACCGTTCCACCCTCTCCCAGAAGAACAAGTGGCAGGACGACGAGGGCAGGATTTATATTATCTATCCCCTCGCGGAGATAGCCGAAATACTGGATAAAGGCAGCACCACCATAAAGGGAGCGCTCAACGAACTGGACATGGCGGGGCTTTTGGAACGGGAACGGGGCGGCTTCTCCGCACCGAACCGACTGTATGTGAAAGTGCCGCGTGTGCCACAGGTACAGTTTTCCGACCAACTGATGGCCGGAAAACCGACCCTCATAGAGCCGGAAAACCGACCTACTGATGGTCAGAAAACCGACCTTATGATGGTCGGAAAACCGTCCCCTAACCAAACTACTATAAACAACCTTACAGAGAACCAAACAATGGGAGTGAGTGGGGAGCCGCCCGCGCCCTATGGCCGATACCAGAATATTTTTCTGTCGCAGACCGAATACGACGAGTTGCAGGCAGAGTACCCCGACAGGCTGGAACGGTTCATTGAGGAAATGAGCCGCTACCTTGCCGCCAACGGGAAAAGCTACCAGAACTATGCCGCCGCCCTGCGGATATGGGCGGGGAACGACAAAAAGGAAGCCCCGAAAAAGGGCATACCAGACTACTCATGCAAGGAGGGCGAGAGTTTATGAAGAACGAAATCAACGCTGTTTTGGAGAATATGACCGCTGCCACCCCGGAGCCGGAGGACTACACCGGCGAGGACGGTTTACTGTACTGCGGCAAGTGCCGCAAGCCGAAAGAAGCCTATTTTGCGCCGGATAAGGCCGCTATCTTTGGCCGTGACCGCCACCCGGCAGAGTGCGACTGCCAGAGAGCCGCCCGCGAGGAACGGGAGGCCGCCGAGAAGCGGCGCAGGCACTTTGACACCGTGGAGGAACTGAAACGCCGGGGCTTTACCGACCCCACCATGCGGGACTGGACTTTTGAGAACGACAACGGCAGGAACCCGCAGGCCGGGATTGCCCGCCGGTATGTGGAGCATTGGGAGGATATGCGAACCGACAATATCGGCTGCCTGTTCTGGGGCGGCGTTGGAACCGGGAAAAGCTACCTTGCGGGCTGTATCGCAAACGCCCTCATGGAGAAAGAAATCCCCGTCCACATGACGAACTTTGCCCTTATCCTCAATGACCTTGCCGCCAGCTTCGAGGGCAGGAACGAATACATTTCCCGCCTTTGCCGCTATCCGCTGCTTATCCTTGACGACTTCGGCATGGAGCGCGGCACCGAGTACGGATTGGAACAGGTTTTCAATGTGATTGACAGCCGCTACCGCAGCGGCAAGCCGCTGATCGTCACGACCAACCTCACGCTGGACGACCTGCGGAACCCGGAGGACACCGCCCATTCCCGGATTTATGACCGCCTGCTTTCCATGTGCGTCCCGGTACGCTTTACCGGCGACAACTTCCGGCAGGAAACCGCGCAGCGGAAAATGGAGAGCATGAAGAAACTGATTACCGACTGAAAGGAGTATTGCCTATGGCAGATAGACAGCAGCACGACACCCGCACCACCCGCCGCCCCGACTGCGTGACGGAAATCCGCATGGGCAATTCCGTCCTTGTCGTGTCCGGCTATTTCAAGAAAGACACCACGACCACCGCCGCCGACAAAATGGCGCGGGTACTGGAAGCGGAAGCCGCTGCTACACAAAAATCGGCAATTTAACAAATCATAAAGAAGCAGATTTTACACTTTTGCCGCTATACAGCCCTCCCTATTCCGTGGTACAATGAAACCACGGAATAGTGGGGCTGGCTGTCGGAAACGGAGGATTTTATGTTAAGACAAGCCACCCAAAACCTCATTACCGCCCTTTATCCGAGATTGTCCCATGAGGACGAGTTGCAAGGCGAAAGCAATTCCATATCGAACCAGAAAAGGATTTTGGAAACCTACGCCAAGCAGAATGGCTTTACCAACCTGCGCTGGTACACCGACGACGGCTATTCCGGCGCGAACTTTCAAAGACCTGGTTTTCAAGCCATGCTTGCAGACATTGAAGCCGGGAAAGTGGGTACGGTCATCGTCAAGGACATGAGCCGGTTAGGGCGAAACTACTTGCAGGTAGGGTTTTACACGGAAATGCTGTTCCCCCAAAAGGGAGTGCGTTTTATCGCTGTCAACGACAATGTGGACAGCGCAAACGGCGGCATGGACAACGATTTTACCCCTCTGCGAAATCTGTTCAACGAATGGCTGGTGAGAGATACGAGCAAGAAAATCAAAGCAGTAAAACGAGCAAAAGGCATGAGTGGAAAGCCTGTTACCAGCAAGCCGGTATATGGCTACCTCATGGACGAGGACGAGAACTATCTCGTTGACGAGGAAACCGCGCCGGTTGTCCAGCAGATATACCAGCTTTGCCTTGCCGGGAATGGCCCGACCAAGATTGCCCGTATGCTTACGGAGCAGCAAATCCCCACGCCGGGGACGCTGGAATACCGCAGGACGGGCAGCACCCGCCGCTACCACCCCGGCTATGAGTGCAAATGGGCGACAAATACCGTTGTCCACCTGTTGGAAAACCGGGAGTACACCGGCTGTCTGGTAAACTTCAAGACGGAGAAGCCCTCTTACAAGACCAAGCACAGCGTAGAGAACCCCGTGGAGAAGCAGGCCATTTTCCCGAACCACCATGAACCGATTATCGACACGGAAACATGGGAGCGCGTGCAGGAGTTACGCAAGCAGCGCAAACGCCCGAACCGCTATGACGAGGTGGGGCTGTTCTCCGGTATGCTGTTCTGCGCCGACTGCGGCCATGTGATGTACCAGCAGCGGTATCAGAACAAGAACCGCAAGCAGGACTGTTACATCTGCGGCAGCTACAAGAAGCGCACCCGCGACTGTACGGCGCACTTTATCCGCACCGACCTGTTGACCGCCGGTGTCCTCTCCAATCTCCGGCAGGTGACGGAATACGCCGCCAAGCATGAGAGCCGCTTTGTGAAGCTGCTTATCCAGCAGAACGAGATCGGCGGCAAGAGAAAGACCGCCGCAGCCACCAAGCAGCTTGAACAGGCGCAGGAGCGCATTTCCGAAGTGAGCCGCATTATCAAGCGGCTGTATGAGGACAATGTGAACGGCAAAATCAGCGACGAGCGTTTCATGGAACTGTCGGCAGACTATGAGCAGGAGCAGCGGGAACTGAAAGACCGCGCCGCCGCTTTGCAGGAAGAACTGGACAAGTCGCAGGCCGCCACCGTCAACGCGGAAAAGTTTATGGGGATTGTCCGAAAGCACCTTGCCTTTGAGGAATTGACCCCCACTCTCTTGCGGGAAATGATCGAGAAAATTGTGGTGCATGAGTGCAGCTATGATGAGAACGGCACCCGCAGGCAGGACATTGAGATTTATTACAGCTTTGTCGGCAAGATTGACTTGCCCGAATAACCGCCCGACCTATCCGACACAATGGCCAAGTGTCGGATAGGAACGGCAAAATTTTTTGCACTTCTATTGCTTCTTTATCACACATAAGCAAAGTCGCAGGGCATGAAACAGTTGATGGCGGGCGGCGGCGTTGCCCTTATCGGCCTTACCCTTGTCCCGCTGCTCTCCGGCCTGTTTGGATAATGCCACAAACTAACACTACCCGCCGCGCTCTCCCGCTTCACGCGGGAGGGCGCGGGAAAGGAGGGATTAGCTTTTGATATGGCAGATGATTGAAGATTGGTTTCGCGGCATTTTGACAGACGGAATACTCTCTAATCTCTCCGGGCTGTTCGACAGCGTAAATACAGAGGTTGGAGAAATCGCAACGCAAGTCGGCACAACCCCCGCCGGGTGGAACGCGGGCATATTCAATATGATACGCAGCCTATCGGAAAACGTCATTGTGCCGATTGCGGGCGTTATCATTACCTTTGTCATGTGCTACGAACTAATCCAGCTTGTAATTGAGAAAAACAATCTGCACGATCTCGACACTTGGATTTTCTTCAAGTGGATTTTCAAAACCTTTGTTGCGGTGCTGCTGGTAACAAATACTTGGAACATCGTCATGGGCGTATTTGACATTACACAGAGCGTCGTCAACGACAGCGCGGGCGTTATCATATCCGACACAAGCATAGATATTGCAACCGTTATCACCGATATAGAAGCAAAGCTGGACGCTATGAGCGTCGGCGGGCTTTTGGGGCTATGGTTTCAATCACTCTTTGTGGGGCTTACCATGAAAGCGTTGTCTATCTGTATCATGCTGGTGGTGTACGGGCGCATGATTGAAATATACCTTGTAACGAGTATCGCCCCTATCCCCGTTGCGACAATGGTAAATCGTGAATGGGGCGGCATGGGACAGAACTACTTAAAATCCTTGCTTGCCCTCGGTTTTCAGGCTTTTCTAATTCTTGTGTGCGTCGGTATTTATGCGGTTTTGATACAGACAATCGCAGCAACCGATGACATATCCGGCGCGATCTGGTCTTGCATGGGCTATACCGTCCTCTTGTGTTTTACGCTTTTCAAAACGGGAAGCCTTGCAAAATCCGTATTCAGCGCGCATTAAGGGGGTGCAGATGAAGAAATACAAAATCATTTACGCCGATCCCCCTTGGAGATACGCGAGAAGCAAGGTACAGGGCGCAGCGGAAAAGCACTATCCCACTATGAGTATTGAGGAACTTTGCGCTTTACCCGTCAAAGAAATTGCGGATAAGGACTGTATTTTATTCCTATGGGCGACGTTCCCGCAGCTTAAAGAAGCGTTGCAGTTAATCAAGGCTTGGGGATTTACCTATAAATCCGTTGCCTTTGTATGGTTAAAGCAAAATCGGAAATCGCCCACTTGGTTTTATGGCTTGGGCTTTTGGACGCGAGGAAATGCGGAAATCTGCTTGCTTGCTACCAAAGGACACCCGAAGCGACAATCAAACAAGGTACATCAATTTATTATTTCCCCTGTTGAGCAGCACAGCAAAAAGCCGGATATAACGCGGGAAAAGATACTTGCCCTTATGGGCGACCTACCGCGTATTGAACTGTTTGCAAGGCAGCATACCCCTGGTTGGGACGTATGGGGAAATGAAATCAAAAGCGACATACGGTTTGCCGGAAAGGAGGTTTGAAATGGCGTATGTAACCGTCCCAAAGGATTTAACCAAAATCAAGAGCAAGGTAATGTTCAACCTTACCAAAAGACAATTACTCTGTTTCGGCGCGGCGGTGGCTATCGGGCTACCGCTATTCTTTTTGACAAAGGACAGCGCGGGAACGACAACGGCGGCTTTGTGCATGGTGCTTGCCATGCTGCCCATGTTCCTACTCGCTATGTACGAGAAGAACGGGCAACCGCTGGAAGTGATTATACGGCAATTTGTGGAAGTGAAGTTTCTTCGCCCCAAAGAGCGACCTTAAACTCGGCTGTTGTCCCTTGTTCTCGATATTCGCAAGGTAGCGCGGGGAAATATATAACTCGTCGCTTACCTTTTTGCGGCTCTCGCCGTATTCATTTCTCGCGGCTTTTATAGCTGCCCCGAAAGCCTTAAAGTCGTACAATGGTACGGGTCTTTTTGCCATTTTCATTCACCCTGTTACATTTTACAGTTCACCTTTCTTTTTGGATATGTCCACACAATTCATATCATTAGGTTAAATACTTCCTGTTGTGTATTGACAGTAGACTGATTTTCTGATAAAATAAAATTTATGTAAAAGGAGGCGGCGTTTATGTTGCATAGCATGCGTATTAGATAAGCATTGAAAAAAAGGATTTTCCCATTTTCAACATGGGCTTTTTTGTCATGCTTATTTTGCGGATGCTATACAAAAAACTAACGACGTATAGATATAGTATAGACATAGTGCAAGCTATGCCTTAGTTTTGTTGTACTGCTCTGTGCATTATAAATGCAGGTCAATGCTCATGTTGAGGATTGACCTGCATTTTTTTGTGTAAAAAGGACGAGTGAAATATAATGCTTAAAAAATATTGGATAAAATGTCCGATTTGTAACGGAAAGACGAGAGTTCAAGTATTTCATAATACTGTATTAAAAGATTTTCCTCTTTTCTGCCCTAAATGCAAATTGACGCATATCATTGATGTAGAAAAATTAGAGATTGTAATCAAAAATACAGAAAAACAAACTTTTATTATTTAGAAGAAAGGATATAAAAATGAAACGTTTACCTAAATATACGCCTGCGGAAGTACGGAATGATCCATACGGATTTACTTACAAAGAAATGTCGGAAGTTATTGGCGAGAATGAAGCAAAAGCCTTATATGAAGAATTATATAAGCAATTACCACGCAAAAAAAATCTATCAATGTTGGTAAAAAATATTTGCAAAAGCAGTGATACTGAAAAGTATGTTTACGAACTGAAAGACAACAAATACATTGAAACGGTTTTTATCAAGCGGCGAGATGGTGGAACTGTTTGCGTGAGCACACAAGTCGGTTGTCCTGTTGGTTGTATTTTTTGTGAGTCCGGGCGAAATGGCTTTGTTCGTAATCTAACATCGTCAGAAATCGTACAACAGATTATATTGTTGCGTCGAAAAGTAAACCGTATCGTTTTTATGGGTATGGGAGAGCCTTTATTCAATTATGACAACTTGATAAAAGCAATCCATATTCTCCGAGATAGATATGGGCTCAACTTTCCAACCGACGGCATTACCATATCAACAGTTGGTCCGGTCGATCAATTAAAAAAATTGCGCGAGGAACATCTTAAAATTCAGTTGACAATATCTTTACACGCAGCAACACAATCTGCAAGAAATCGTATTATTCCTCACATGCGCATATATGCTATTGAAGATGTTGTTAAGCAAGCCTTATCCTATTCTGAAAGGCATAATCGCAAAATTGTCTTTGCGTATTTGCTTTTACCGGGTATAAATGACCGGCCCTCAGATGTAAGACAACTTGCAAAATGGTTTCGGGGCAAAAAAGTTATGATTAACGTGTTACAATACAACCCAACAAGCAATTCAAGAATTAAAGCACCACAGAAACGGGAAATAGTTGCATTCAAACATCAATTAGAGCAAGCAGGACTTGAAGTTACTATGAGAGTTTCTCATGGCAGAGAGATTAACGCGGCTTGTGGACAGTTAGCTAACACATATAATAAATTCAAAAAAAAATGATTAAAAGTGCCAGACGCATAGACGCAGAGCCGATAACGCATTAGGTCAAAAAACCTATGTGTTATCGGCTTTTTTATTTAATATTGCGCAAAAGCCGCTGTTCCCTATTATAGAATGGATTGCGGGTAGTGTATTAAAGTCGCCCTTTTTTAAGGATACGGCGGTATCGGGGAGGTATCGCCGTGTCCATTTTTATTTACTGTAACCCGCCTAATGCTTTGCGGTCAAAAAAAGCTATGCTCCGCAAGCGGGATATTCCGGCTATGAATGTGAACTGTCAATACATTTAGCTACTGCTTACATTTCCTTTGCGCCCGTCCGCGTCTTGCGGACGGGCGCATTTTGCTTTTTTCAACTTTTTTCTGAAAAGCGCACTCAAGAGCCATCTCCCGAACGGGTACGGAGCGAAAGGGGCAGAGAGGACAAGCCCTTAACTCCCGTCCTCTACTCCACGCGGGAAGGAGGTGAACTCTATGGAGCTATCTTCTTCCGACAAGGAAAGAATACAACATCAGTACGACGCATTAGCAAAGAAAACTTTGGTCGGCGAAGCGAAAAGCCACCGCCGCACTCTTGCGAAACGCGCAGCACGCGAAGTTACTTTTTCGGATTTGAGCGAAAGCGAACTCGCGCAGCTTTTCACAACGGACGAATACGAAAGCGATTATTTCCGTTTTCAAGTGTCCGGCTTTGATGTACTCGTCAAAAATGAACTGCTTGCCGAAGCCCTTAACGCTTTGCCCGAAAGGAAACGCGACATTATCCTTTTGTCCTACTTCTTGGATATGAGCGACGCGGAAATTGGCGAACTGCTGAATGTTGTACGCACGACGGTTTTCCGGCACAGGAAATCCGCGCTTGCGAAAATCAAACAGTATTTGGAGGGAAAAGCAGATGATGAATACCGTTAGGAAGTCTGAAAATCTGTTGCCGTTCCCTGTCATTTCCGCAGCGGCAAACGGCGACACAACCGCCATGTGCGCGATCTTGAAGCACTACGAGGGTTACATAGCGAAACTTTGTACCCGCACGCTGAAAGACGACGCGGGCAATACCTATTCCTATGTGGACGAGGAAATGCGTAACAGGCTGCAAGTGCGCCTTATTACCCGCACCCTTGCTTTTCATGTAGGATAATCTTTTAGCCCATGCGGGGAGCGTGTCCCCTTTCCACGCTTCCCGTTATGGGCTATTTGTCGTTCCGCAAAAGCATATCCGCTGTTGATGTGCTTTTGCAGGCCGACAAAGCCTATTGTTCTTTGACAAAGAAAGCGGCCTTTGGTGCGCAGCATAACAGGCAAACGGGTACATTCCGTCTGTACCGAGCCAGTCGGCGGGTACGCCATGACAGCTTTTCCCCATAGGGGAAAAGCCGAGCGAGAACTACCGCGCCGTAAAACAGGTTTAGCAGCTTGTGGGCGACGACATACAAGGCGGCACAATGATACTCCCGCGTTGAACACCCTCAAAGTATTGCGCGGCGCACCCATAAGCATGGGCCGGGGTGAAACTCCCGTGAGGTTGCAGCTAACAACCGCCCGTTTTTGCCTTTTGACGAATATAGTTTATCCATACAGGAAAAGGAGGTTTTTCTAATGGATAAAAAACAGACAATTACAACCGAACGCAAAATAGGGAAAATCACCTATCTTGTTCAAGCGTTGCCGAGTGAAAAGGCAACCGATACAATCCATAAAAAGATTGAGAAACTCATTGTAAAGGATTTGCAGAAAAAGCCCGGAAATCCGGGATTTTTAGCGTCCGAGTAGTGCATTAGGCGGCGGGATATGGTATAATGATAGCAACACATTATACCTGTTTATTCGGCTGTCGGAAAGGAGGACTAATGTTACAGTCGAATAAAATCACCGCCCTTTACTGCCGTTTAAGTCAAGAGGATATGCAAGCCGGAGAAAGCGGAAGCATACAGCACCAAAAAATGATACTTCAACGCTATGCGGACGAACACCATTTTTTGAACACAAAGTTTTTTGTGGACGACGGATTTTCCGGCGTGAGTTTTGAGCGCGAGGGGCTGCAAGCGATGTTGCAGGAAGTGGAAGCCGGACGAGTGGCGACGGTCATTACCAAAGACCTTTCCCGTCTTGGCAGAAACTATCTGAAAACGGGCGAACTCATAGAGATTGTATTTCCCGAAAACGGAGTACGCTATATCGCGATCAACGACGGAGTTGACACAGCGCGGGAGGATAACGAGTTTACCCCCTTGCGGAACTGGTTTAACGAGTTTTACGCCCGCGACACAAGCAAGAAAATCCGCGCAGTTAAACAGGCACAGGCGCAAAAAGGCGAGCGCGTCAACGGGGAATATCCATACGGCTATATCCCAGACCCGAACAACCGCCACCACCTTATACCCGACCCGGAAACCGCGCCGATTGTCAAACAGGTTTTCGCTATGTTTGTTAGCGGCGTGCGTATGTGCGAAATCCAAAAATGGCTTGCGGAAAACAAAGTCTTGACGATTGGAGCGTTGCGCTATCAGCGTACAGGACAGGCGCGGTATCAGCGGGCAATGATCGCCCCCTATACTTGGCCGGACAAAACGCTCTATGACATATTAGCAAGGCAGGAATATTTAGGGCATACCATAACCGCGAAAACTCACAAGGTATCCTACAAGTCGAAAAAGACCCGGAAGAACGAAGAAGAACAACGCTATTTCTTCCCAAACACCCATGAGCCGCTTGTTGACGAGGAAACCTTTGAACTTGCGCAAAAGCGGATTGCTACCCGCCACCGCCCGACAAAAGCAGCGGAGATTGATATTTTTTCCGGCTTGCTGTTTTGCGCTGGTTGCAGACATAAGATGTATTACCAACAGGGCGTAAATATCGAGCCGCGCAAGTTTTCCTATTCTTGCGGCGCATGGCGCAACAGGGCAAGGACAGGCAGCGAGTGTACCTCTCATTATATCCGCAAAAACGTACTTCTTGATTTAGTGCTGGAAGATATGCGGCGGGTTTTGCGGTATGTTAAGGAACACGAACAGGACTTTATCTGTAAAGCTACCGAGTACGGCGACATGGAAGCGAGAAAGGCATTAGCGCAGCAGCAAAAGGAACTTTTCAAAGCACAGGCGCGTATGACCGAACTTGACACGCTTTTCCGCAAGCTGTATGAGGACAACGCATTAGGCAGACTGACAGATGAACGGTTTGTGTTTCTAACTTCCGGCTATGAGGACGAAAAGAAATCCCTTGCCGCAAGGATAGACGAGTTACAACAGCAGATCGCAACCGTTACCGAGCGAAAAAGGGATATATCAAGGTTTATTCAGATTGTCGGGAAATACAGCGACATACAGGAATTGACCTATGAAAACGTCCATGAGTTTATCGACCGTATTTTGATACATGAATTAGACCGGGAAACCAACACCCGGAAAATCGAAATCCATTATAGCTTTGTCGGACAGGTTGATACCGAGCAGGAGCCGACGCAAGTTGTCAACCATGACCGCCGCAACATGGTAGATGTAAAAAGTATCGCTATCTAACCCCAGCAAATATTCGCCCTGCAATCCATGGTGCGTAAGCGGCCCGTCTCCCTTTGGCGCAGCAGACGCGGCTGGCGCCAGCATGGTAAACACCATCGCCAAGGAGAGAATGAGACTGAATAGCCGTTTTTTCATAAGCTCCTCCTTCGTAATTTTCCGCCGTTCCAGACAGATGTCGCTACAAACGGACGGCAAATGAATTCTGCACCGCCCGCAGAAAGCTTTCAACCGGCGGTAAAAATTGAACCTATTTTGGCGGTGATCCTCCTGCATACCCCCTTCGCCGCAACCGCCAGCCGGCAAATATTTTGTTGATAACAAAATTCTACACCGGATATTGCTGGAAGTATTTGTAATTTTTTAACCGTTTGGTTCAATTTTTTAAGGTTTATTCCTTAAAATTTTAGCGCAATATGCGCGAATCTGGCCCTTTCTCTGGCAGGCCAGAGAGTCCCTATTCACAGCGCAGCCAATCGTTCCCTCCTATGTGGAACCTTTTCCCGAGGCATATGGCTGATAAAAAGCATCAAAAAAGCGCTTGACAAAATGGGGCAAGAACGCTATGCTGAACATCGTTCACGGTGAGGTGAGGCTATGAATACCGTAGTAACATCAAAAGAAGAAATCCTAAAAAACAGCCGGGTACTGATTCAACAACAAGGTTGGTCGGCGGTGAGTATCCGTTCCGTGGCTGCGGCCTGTGGCGTATCGGTAGGCTCCATCTACAACTATTTTGATTCCAAAGCAGACCTGATGGGCGCCACGATCGAAAGTGTCTGGCGGGAGATTTTTCATCAGCAGGAAGATATGGCAAAATTGGAAGACACACAGGCGTGTATCCGATGGATCTATGAGCGAATGCAATATGGTTGTAAAAAATATCCTGGCTTTTTCGCACTTCACCCGCTTGGTCTTATGCATGAGGAAAAATCAAAAGGAAAACAACGGATGCAGCAGGCATGGGGGCACATTCTAGACGGCTTCTGTTCCGTGTTAAAACAGGATTCCAAGATCCGCCCGGACGCCTTTGACGGCCGGTTTACGGCAGAGAAGTTTGCCGGGATTCTTTTTTCACTGATCGTATCCGCGATGTTGCGTGAGGATTTCGATTCCTCGGCCGTTTTGGAAGTTGTCCGTAGGACACTCTATTAAAATGCCCCATCTTAAAATGGGAGGGGATTACCGTCCTCAAAATGAACGATGTTCAGAATTCAGTAGGGACGATCTACGATGAAAGCCAAGCGAAACACCCTGTTCCGGCTGCAATTACGGCAAAGCCGTTTTGACGAAAACAAAACGAACCTATAAAGGAGAGTAACCCATGCAAGCGATTGTAGAAACTGGATTTGACGCGATCTATCTCATCTTGGTAATCACCATTGGCATCCGGATGATCCGCGGGTGCAAGGGGAACAAACAGTACCGTTTATTTGGAATCATGGCGGTGATCCTTGGCGCCGGGGATGCCTTTCATCTGATTCCCCGCGCCCTCGCCCTTTGTACCACGGGGCTGGAAAACTACACCGTACCTCTGGGCCTCGGCAAGTGGATTACTTCCATCACCATGACGATTTTCTATGTCCTGCTTTATCATGTATGGCGAACGCGCTACCAGGTGACTGGGCGAAGCGGAATAACCGCCGCCGTTTATGGCCTGTCGGCCGCGCGGATTGTCCTGTGCATGATGCCGCAGAACCAGTGGTTGAGCGCGGAAGCCCCGCTTTCTTGGGGGATCTACCGCAACATCCCCTTTGCGTTGTTAGGGCTGCTTATGATTGTGTTGTTTTACCAAAGCGCCAAAAAGCACAATGACCATGCGTTCCGCTGGATGTGGCTGACCATCGCACTTAGTTTTGGGTTTTATATTCCGGTGGTGCTTTGGAGCGACGTCATTCCTATGATTGGTATGCTGATGATCCCGAAAACCTGCGCCTATGTGTGGACCGTATGGATTGGATTCTTCGCCATGAAAAAGGATAACCAATCCGCAAAAAAATAAGATGCCGGCCGCTTCTCCCATTTGATTTTCTTGCCAAGAACAAGTATAATTAGCCAAAAAAACATTTTCTATAGGAGGGCAACCATGAAGCATCTTTGTATGATTTTTCTCGCCGGCTTGACCATCTTTTTCGTTGGGTGCAGCTCGCGCCCGGCGGAACCCTCTTCTTCCGTCTCTCCATCGCTCTCCAGCACGATGCAGACGTCCAGCGTTGGGGAAGAAACCTGCTATTTAGTAAAAACAGAGGAAGATTTGCGCGCCATTGGAAGCGTTTACCCGCTTTCGGGGCATTATCGTTTAGAAAACAACATTTCCTTAACGCAGGAATGGACCCCCATCGGGAGTCCCTCCCATCCTTTTACGGGTAGCTTTGACGGGAATGGATATACCATCTCCCATCTGACGGTAACAAAAGAGGCCGAACACATGGGCTTTTTTGGAGCAAGCGACGGGGCAAACATTCAAAATATCCTTTTGAGCGACGTTGCGCTCCCGGAAACGGTATTTTTCCCCATCGTTTCTGAATCTGTTGACAGCGATATTGTCAATTGTTCGATTTCATACGCCTCCTGATTGGCACACAGTACCTTTTGCGGGCACACAGTGCCTTTCGCGCCTACGGCGGACGCACGGCGTCTTTTCGCGCCTACGGCGGACGCACGGCGTCTTTTCGCGCCTACGGCGTTCCCTACGAAAGCAAACGGAAAAGAGTTTGCTTTCTGCTCCATATTGGAAGCTCTATGGAAGCAAGCAAAAATCACCATCCCACCACATGCAAAAAATAGACAAATAAAACACAGAAGGACCCAATCCTGAGGATTCTCAGGATTGGGTCCTTGCTGTTTATTAGGGAAAAGCCTTCCTTCTTATCTCGATGTCTCGTCCACGATTACGCAATCGTAACCGTGCAATGCTTGACCGCGTTCTGGCCCGGCAGGGTCGTATAAACGCCCGTGCTCTGGCCCGGCGTACCGATGGCATAGACTCTGTAATAGTAGTCGTTGCCGATCTTCGCCACAAACTGCGTCTTGAGCACTTCGCCGTTGCCGACCGTGAAGCTCGGTGTCATGGCGTTGCCGTTCACGACCGTCATCTTGAAGCAGTATGCGCTGCCTCTCTTCAGATTGAAGTTGACCGTCGTGTCGGAAACCACATACGCCTTCTGGCTGGTCACGCCCTGCGCTGCGGATACAACCCCCGCTGCGCCGTATGCGTTGCCAACGTTGGCAGACGTGCTGCCCTTGCCGCTGTTGCCTGTGCCCGGCTTCTCTGCCTTCACCAGGTTATTCGCGGCAGCTTCCAGGTTGGTATATGCCTTTGCAACCGCCTGGCCGTCTGCGGTCTCGTCCGCGGCAACCGTCTTCGCAACGCTCAGCGCTGCCTTAAAGGTTGCCACGCTGCGGTCGGTGTAGCCGTCCAGATCCTTCTGCTCCATCTCCGCGATCAGCTTGTTCAGTTCATCCTTGTTCGGGATCTTCCGCAGGGCTGCCATCGCTCTCGTCAGGGCCTCGGCCTTTGCATCCACGTCGGCCTGGTCTGCATTCGCATTCGCGAGCAGTTCTTCCGCCTCTGCCAGCACGCTCTTGAAGGTATCGAACGCTTCATCCTGGATATAGTCGTCCGGGTCGAGGGTGTTCGCTTCGTCCACCAAGCTTTGCAGCTCGCTCATATCCGCACGGAATTCCAACTTTTCAATCGCTGCTTGCAAGTTGTCATATGCCTCGTCCACGTCCGCCTTCAGCGGATTCTCCTCGGCATGGACGTCCTTCGCCGCGTCGAGCGCTTTCTCGAAGCCCTCGGTCGTGCCCGGCTTGAACTGATCCAGCATGTCTTTCAGCTGCTCTGCAATGTTGATCAGCGGCAGCAGGGTTTCCTTATCGCCCGCTTCGAATTCCAAGAGGTGCATCGCATCCAGCAGGTCGCTCCAAGCCTCGTTGACCTCTTCCTGGGTGGCATTCGCGTTGTCATAAACGGTCTGCGCATTCTCCAGGGCGTTGGTGAAGATCTCCTTCGCCTGCGGCACCAGGCCGTCGATGACCTCCTGCGGCACGGCGTTGGCCTGCTCCAGGACAGCTCCCAGGATGCTCTTATCCACGCTTGTGAACGTGAAGCGCAGGGTCGTGCCCTCGTTCGGCATCGTGAAGGTGTACGTGCAGCCGTCCGCTGCAAACTCGATGTCCTCGCCGTTGAGCTGCGCTCCGGAGAACGCGCCCTTGGTCGGGGTGAAGGTGAAGACCAGCTCTTCGCCCGGCTGTACCTTTGCGCCGTAGATCGCATCTGTGAAGATGATTCCCTCCGCTTCGCCCTCGACGCTCATCGATGCGTTGCCGCTCCACTGTACCGTCAGCAGCTGCGGTTCGGCCGTTACGCTTCCCTCACTACGGATATTTTCCAGAATCAGCTGATCCATCGCCAGGTTGTTCCGGTTGATGTT
>NZ_JADNJD010000028.1:0-17679 GCF_015554745.1 Anaeromassilibacillus sp. 1001302B_160321_C8
ATTGCGGCGCAGAGGAGTTTTGCAAAGCACGGCGTCTTGCAGGAAGGCAAGCGCTTTAAGGCGGCAAAGGAATCCAATGAGAGCATGCACACCAAGACGCCGAGCATGAAGGAATTGATGCAGAACCTGTCGGGCGGCAACCAGCAGAAGGTTCTGATTGCGCGGTGGCTCTTGACGCATCCGGACATCCTGATCCTGGATGAACCGACGCGCGGCATCGACGTCGGTGCGAAATACGAGATCTATACGATCATGCACGACTTGATTAAAGAAGGCAAGTCGATCATCATGATCTCCTCGGAGATGCCGGAATTGCTGGGCATGGCGGACCGCGTGATGGTCATGTGCGAAGGCCGCGTGACGGGCTTCCTGGACCGCGAGGAGGCGGACTCCGTTTCGGTTATGCGCCTGGCTACGAAATTTATGTAAGGAGTGGAACATCAATTATGCAAAACGCGAAGAGCATCCCGCGCAAGCAATATGCGACTATTTTTATTGGCGTCGGTATTGTGCTGGCTATTCTCGGCGTCATCTTTTCGTTTGTCTTGGATGCGGAAAAAACATTTGATTTGCCCTGGTTTATTGTAGGCATCGGCATAGCTGCCGTCATTTACGGTATTTTCCAAATTGTACGGGGGCATCGCCTCAACCCGGAAGTCTTCTTTTCGACAAGAACCGCAAAGAATTTCTTGACGAATAACGCCATTATGCTGGCATTGCTGGTACTGGTTATTGTCATCTGCTTCATTGAGCCCCGTTTCATGCAGATTCAGGTCATCCTGGATATCTTGACGCAGTCCTCCACAAGACTGATCATCGCACTGGGCATCTGCTTCGCCCTCCTGATCGCCGGTACGGACCTGTCCGCAGGCCGTATGGTCGGCTTGGCGGCAGTTGTTTCCACCTCCATGCTGCAGACGGCTACCTATGCGAACCGCTTCTATCCGAATCTCCCGCAGCTGCCGGTATTCCTGCCGATTATTGCGGCAATCCTCGCCTGCATGCTGTTCGGCGCATTGAACGGATTCCTGGTTGCAAAGTATGACATGCATCCCTTTATTGCGACCTTGGCAACGCAGGTTATGATCTACGGCGCATGTTCCCTGTATTTCGATATGCCTCCGAACAGCTCCCAGCCGATCGGCGGTATCCGTCCGGACTTCTCCGCACTTGGCCAGACCAAGCTGTTTGGAAGAATTTCGATTTTGGTCCCGATCGCTGTCTTCTTCACCATTGCCATTTGGTTTATCCTGAATAAGACCACCTTTGGCAAGGACGTTTACGCGATCGGCGGCAACCGTGAAGCGGCTGTCGTTTCCGGCGTCAACGTATTCAAGACCATCATGTTGATCTTCATCCTCGCTTCCTTCATGTACGGCGTCGGCGGCGTCCTGGAAGCAGCCAGAACCGCAGGTGCAACGAACAACTACGGCGACGGCTATGAAACAGACGCCATCGCGGCCTGCGTGGTTGGCGGCGTATCGTTGAACGGTGGTATCGGTACCGTCGGCGGCATCGTCAGCGGCGTGTTGATCTTCACCGTTATCCAGTATGGCTTGCAGTTCATCGGCATCAGCCCGATGTGGCAGCAGATTATCAAAGGCATCATCATCGCTGTCGCTGTGGCCATCGACCTTTCCAAGTACAAGCGCAAATAAGCGATTGCATATACCCATTGCCAAACGGAAATGCCCGGGGAGCCCCCTTCTGCAGAAGGGCCCCGGGCATTTCCCATTTTTCTATCCTTAATATGTTATAGAAAGGAAGGGCGTTCTCCAACATGGGTACGGCGCTCCCGAATGTTGCGCCGGACTTCCCACGGCAGCACGCCTTGCTGGGCATGCCCGCCGGCATACTTCCCCCTTCCTTTCCGATATACTGCTGTGGACCGTCCTTTCTCCGATTTCCCTGTCCACTGCGCTTTCCAAACTTCCATAAGGAATTTTCATCCATCTGTGGGAATCCCTTTTCCATGTGCCTCCTTGCATCGCACTGGAAAAGAAATCGTGTCAATTTCCGTGCAAAAAGCCACATGCCGCTACCCCCTTAGAGGATAACGGCATGTGGCATCTTGATTTCTACAGGAATCAACCCACACGGCTCTTTCCGCCGGCATGCCCCAGTACATAGGTCACAAAGAAGATGGCTGCGGCGATCAAAACAATGGTTCCGCCCGCTGCGGTCCCCAGGTAGTACGACGCAATCAAGCCGCTGACGCCGGAGAACAGGGAAATACCAATCGCCCAGAAGTGATAGGAGCGCATGCTCCTCGCCAGATTCCTTGCCGACGCCGCCGGTAATACCAACAGGGAATTGATGATTAAAATCCCCACCCATTTGATCGTAATCGTGACGATCACCGCAACAATCACAACAAAGAGCTTTTCCATCAGGCGCGTGTGGATGTTCTTGCTGGCCGCCAGGTCGGTATTGACGCTGGTCAGCAGGAAACGGTTGAAAAAGAGTATCCAAATGATCACCACGGCGGCCAGCACGATGGCCAGCAGGCCGATTTCGGACGGCTGTACGGTCAGGATATCGCCGATCAGGTAACTGGAATACTTGGCAAAGCCCCCGGTTGCGGAGAGCAATACCACGCCCAGCGCCAAGCCGGTGCTGGAGAATACGCCGATGATCGTATCCGCCGACGACGTCCCGGAGCTCATCACCGCCGATATGCACAGGGCAAACAGGAGCGCGAACCCCAGCATCGAAAGCAGATAATTGTCCACGCCGAGCAAAACGCCGATGGCGATTCCGGTGAGGGCCGAATGGCCGAGCGCATCGGAAAAAAAGCTCATCTTGTTGTTGACCACCATGGTCCCGACCAGGCCGAACAACGGGGTGATCAACAGCACGGCGAGAAACGCATTTTTCATGTAGGCGAATTCCGTCCATTCAAACGGAAGCAGCGTATCAATTAAGCTGTATAGAACACTCATGCGCGCGCACCTCCCACAACATCCAAGCCAAAGGTTTCGCGCACCTGTGGCGAAGCCATCACCGTCTTGACGTCGCCGCTGACCAGGATCGTGCGGTCGAGCAGCGCGGCGCGCGTGGCATAGCGCGCAACATGGGAGAGATCGTGCGAAACCAAAATCACCGGCATGTGGTATTCGCTGCGCAAGGAGGTCACCAAGTCATAAAAGACCTCGATCCCCTTGCGGTCCACCGCGGAGACCGGCTCATCCAGCAAGAGCATATCCGGCATGGGTTCCAGCGCAAAGGCCAGTAGCACCCGCTGCATCTCACCGCCGGACAAGCTCCCCAACCGTTTTTGCAGCAGGTTTTTTCCGCCTACCTTTTGCAGCATGGCGTCTGCACGCGCCAGCTTCTCCTTTTTATGTCCCAGCCAAATCGGGAACGACGAAAGATTGGCACAGAGCATATCCGCAACGGTCATCGGAGTCGAGCGGTCAAACACCATATTCTGCGGTACATAGCCGATGCGCGGCTTTTCCACGCGCTCTCCCTTTGGATTGGTGAAGGTGATGCTTCCGGTGTAGGGAATGCGCCCCAGAAGCGCTTTGAGCAGGGTCGTTTTTCCCGCGCCGTTGCGCCCGATGATCGCCATGATCTCGCCGTGATGTACATCCAGGGTGACATCGTGAATAATCACACCATCGCGTTTGCGCACCGTCAACCCCCGGATTTGCGTACTACATTTACATTGTTCCATGTTCGAATCCCATCCATCAAGTATTATTCTGTAGAATCTATACGATTTGTAAAAGAAAAAGGCATCTTAGGCGCCGCCCAATGCCTCTTTCAAAACCTCCATATTTTGTTCCATCGCGCGCAAATAGGCGTCCTTATCATTTTCGCCGGTCACGGCCGGGTCCAAAAGATAGACCGTGGCGCCGCTCTCTTGGGCAATGATCTGCGCGGCATCCGTCGAATACTGCGGCTCTGCAAAAACCGCTTTCACATCCGTGCTCTCAATCAACCGGATGGTATCCGCGAGCTCCTTGGCGCTGGGCTGGCTGTCGGGCTCCCGGTTCACCACCTTGACGATGTGCAGGTCAAATTCCTCCGCAAAATAGGGGAACGCCTCGTGGAACGTGATGATGTCCCGGTTTGGAAGATCATCGAGGGCTTCGTGCATCCGCCCCCGCAAGTCGCTGAGCTTTGCGAGATATTCCTGCGTATTCTCCTCCAAAGCCACCGCGTCCTCGGGGTCGGCTTCGATGAGTCCATCCGCAATGTTGCGCACCTGCTTCATGCAATTGGAAATAGACACCCAAATATGGGGATTCGCATCGCTGTGGTCATGCGCAACCTCTTCATCATGGCCGTGGGCATCTTCCCCACTCATCAACAGGGAAATCCCCTCGCTGGAATCAATCACACGCAGGTCCGGGAGCTGGTCGGTGACTTTTTCCATAAAGCTCTCCATACCAGCCCCATTGATGACAAAAACGTCCGCCTGTTCGATATTTTTCATATCCTTGGATTGCAGCTGGTAATCATGCAGACACCCCGTTTGCTGCCCGGCCATATTGTCCACCTGGATGCCATCAATCCCATCTATAATATTTAAGGCCATAATATACATTGGGTAAAACGATGTGACGATACGGAAGCGCGGGGGATCTTCCGGCTGGCGGGGCGTACAACCGGCAGCCGCCGTTATAAGCAAGCATATACAGAAAAATGCGGCGATCACCCGCCGCATTGGATAAAAAACGCCGGGCTGCCCGGCGTGTTGTCTCTTTTTCACGGGAACCTCCTAAATGCAAATCATTTGCATTTACTATCATACCCCGATGTTGTATATCTGTCAAGGGGAAATCGGTCGCTCAAAACGGCTTCTTTCCATCGAGCCATCCCTGCTGCTTCCAATAGGTAGCGTCCGCCCCCGTCCCTTTCTTGCGCTTTTGCATCTGTTTCATTGCGAAAAACAGCAGCCTTGTGTGCATCGTCGGGCGCTTTTTTGCCCCCAAGGAGCGCCAAAAGGCATCCGTCACACAATCAAGCCGTTTTTCGATTTTCCGTTTGCGGGAAGCAGGAATGGCATCCCACCCGGGGGCAAAGATCGAAATGCCGCAGGAATAGATCCTGCGGACGCCCCAGTGCTTTAACGACCGTATGACCGACGCATTGGCATCCTTCGTACCGGCCCCCGCCGCCGTGGAAACCACCAGGGCGGACTTTTGGAACATCTCCGGGTAGGGGCGGTGTACCATATAAAAATAACCCGTGTGATCCAAAAACGCTTTCATCTGGGCCGTCATATCCATCACATAGACGGGCGTTGCAAAAATCAGGCCGTCCGCGCCGCGCATCGCCTGAATGACCGGCTGGACATGCGCCGCATGGGGGCATTTTTCCTCTGCACCGTTGATACAGGTATAGCAACCGCAGCAAAAATCGTGGGGCTCCTTCTGTAAAATGTACTCGACGAATTCCACTTCTTCATGAAGACGCAGGCGTTCTTTTATCTGCTGTACCGCCGCATACGTATTCTTTTTTCGTGGGCTGCCATATAGGATACAAATTTTCATGCTTCTCGCCCTCCGCTATACCCTTCTATTCCTGTGCAAGCAATGCGCGGACCTCCGGCAGCTTCTGTTCCGCATCCTTTCTACCCATCTCGTAAGCCTGTTTCAGGCGCTCCGGATTCTTCTCATAGCGCCCGACCGGGATGGGCTCGCTGGGGCGGATCAACACCGCTTTGCCCGCTTGCTCCTGTTGGGTGCAAAGGTCCAATTCGCTGTTGTATACCAATGGCCGCCGCTGCACAGCCTCAATAAAGCTGGGATATTTGCCATAGATTTTTCGAAGCGCTGTGCGGGGATACTCGGACCGGGTGCCTTTCCGGTAGGAGGCGTCGCGCGTCAACACCACCACATTGCGGGTATTCCCATCGTTCAAAGAACGCCGCAGGGGGATCGATGTGGAATAGCTGCCATCCAACAGCTCATGGCCTTGATAGCGTACAATTTTCGATACAAACGGCATCGCGCTGGAAGCGCGCACCGGCGTAAAGCCTTCGTCCAGGTCCTCTTTTCCAAAAAAAATGGCTTCTCCAGTATGCAAATCCGTGGTGCCAGCCATCAACTGGGTCGGGGATGCAAAAAAAGCCTGATAATCGAACGGTAGGAGCTTGTGCGACAACTCCCCGAAAATAAAATCAAAGCCAAACAGGTTTCCCGTCTTGCGCAGGCTGGACACGCTCATATACCGGTCATCCTGGATATAATCGTAAAAAATGCGGAAATTGCGCCCCACCTGTCCGGAGATATAGCTCAAAGCGTTGCACGCCCCTGCGGAAATTCCATAAACCACCGGAAAAACAATCTGGTTCTCATTAAACACATCCAACACGCCGCTGGTATAAGCCCCACGTGTTCCGCCCCCCTCCAAAACCAGGCCAACTGACATGATGCATTCCCCTTTCTCGATTGGACGGCCTAAAACCGGCGATTTCCTATTCGCCGCTGAAATGCGCCGCCGTATTTTCATTTGGGTCCCATATTCCCTTTCTATTTTTCTCAGTATAGGGCAAATATCCCCCTTTTACAAGCGAATGGAATCGGGATTAAAAAAATTTTACAAAACCCCTTGATTTTTCCCACCGTCTCGGATATAATAATAAAGCACTTTAAAAACGCCTCATCCTTTCTGCCCTTATTGGGAGGGCACGGCGCTCTCTGTCAGGGGACGAGCCGCCAAAGGAAATGGACGTTTAGCTCAGTTGGCTAGAGCATTCGCTTGACGTGCGAAGGGTCACAGGTTCGAGTCCTGTAATGTCCACCAAAAAGCCCTCAGAACGATATCGTTCTGAGGGCTTTTCTTTTTTGTTTTTCAGATGAAGCAAGAGACCCGCCTGGATGGGAACTCCCATTCCGGCGGGTTTCTTTTTAAGCCAGTTCGCGCGCACGTGCGTACAAAGCTGTTCTGTCTGCAAAAGCCGTTAGCAAGTGTTCCGGATGGGAAAGCTCCTGATAAGCCGCATAAGCACCGGCCCCCAACAAAGATGGGCTGGGATGAAGCTGATTGACTTCCAGCGTAATTTTGCCCACAAGCAAGGAATGTGTGCGGCTCTCTATCTCTTTATAGATGGTATCCAGAAGGAGCCCCGGATGGATTTCCGCCAGCCGGCCCCCCATCACGATCTTCCCCGGATTTAACTGGTTGATTAAGCTGACAATGCCCATCGCCAGAAAACTGCATACCTGCCGGTAGGCTTCGCACGCAACATGATCCCCCTTTTGGACCGCCTGGGCCAGGGCATTGGCCGTCAAATGCCCCCTATCGAGGCGGGATAGGGCCCCGTTTTGGAGTTGCTCCACAATCCGTCCCCGCAGAGCGCGCATGGAGGCATACATCTCTAAGCATCCGCGGTTGCCACAGGCGCAAGGCGGGCCGTCAAATTGGATGCTGCTGTGTCCAAACTCCCCGGCAATGCCCTGTTGGCCAAGAAGAAGTTTTCCATTGACAATCATCCCGCAGCCGATCCCCTCGCCGGCGAGGATATACACCATATTCTGCGTTTTGATGTCACCGCTATTGTACCAAAGCTGCGCAAATGCACCTGCATTGGCGTCGTTGAGGATATAAAGCGGGAGGTCCAAGCCCTTGGAGAGGGTTTCCCGCACCGGGCAGCCCTTCCAGCCGGGCATCCCGGTCACAAAGAGGAGGCGATCCTCCTTTTCCTGATAAGGCCCCGGGAGGGCAATCCCCGCTGCCAGCATCTCTGTGTCCGGGTTTTCCCGGAGAATCTCCTGTATGGCTGTTCGCACCTGGGATAAAACGACCACGCCCTCCTCGTTTAAAGCGATGGGATGCTCCCATCGTCCATACAATTTCCCAGACAGCCCCATACAGCTGATCCTCCATGCGTCGCGCGCAATGTGGACACCGATCACTTGAAAGCGTTCGTCATTTAACGTCAATCCGATGGAACGGCGATTCTTCTCTCCAGCAAGCAGCCCCGTTTCTACCACCAACCCACTGTGAATCAATCCGCCTATAATATTCGTAATGGTCGCCTGACGCAGCCCGGACAGCCTTGCCAAAGTTGCGCGGGAACAGAGTCCCTCCTGCCGGAGAAGGTTCAACACCAGGGCACGGTTAATCATCTGTATTTTTTCCTGGTTGACGCTTGTTTGATCCATTGCCGAAATCACCTCCTCTAGCTGATCTTGCCTATGGACAAAAACGTTCGGGGTTTGGCAATATATGCCTATTTTGTGTAATGCGCCCACAGTGGCTGACCACTGTGGGCGCATCCAAATGTTATATCGCCAGGCAGCTTAGGCACGCAGTGCCTTCAGCGCCTACGGCATTCCCTACGAAAGCTCTTACGCAATCGTTACTGCACAGTGTTTAACTGGGGTATTGCCCGGCAGGGTGGTGTAAACGCCCGTGCTCTGGCCCGGCGTACCGATGGCATAGACTCTGTAGTAGTAGTCATTGCCGACCTTCGCCACGAACTGCGTCTTGAGCACGTCGCCGTTGCCGACCGTGAAGCTCGGCGTCAGGTTGTTGCCGTTGACCACGGTCATCTTGAAGCAGTATGCGCTGCCTCTCTTCAGCGTGAAGTTGACCGTCGTGTCGGAAACCACCTGGGCAGCCGCCTGCGCTGTAGTCGCTGCACCGACAACCGAGGTGCCTGCATTGCCGTAGATGTTTGCGCTTGCAGAGCTCCCCGAACTGCCGGAAGAGCTGCTGTGGCTGTCCGTAGTCTTGACCTTCAGCTGATCCTTGGCGTCCTGCAAAGCTTCGGTCATCGCATCGACTTCCTGCTGGTCGTCTTCGCTCAGGGTTGCATCCGCCGCCATTGCCTTGGCTTTTGCCAAAGTATCTTCCAAGGTGGCAACAGAGGCCGCTGTGTAGCGGTTCAGATTGAGCCCTTCAACCGTAGCGATCAACGCATACAAAGCGCTCTTGTCCGCCACTTTGCGCAGGGCTTCCATGGCTGCATTCAGGGTTTCGGTGGCCTCTTCCACTTCCTCCTGTGTGGCCTGATCGTCATACAGGACGTCCGTTGCATGGGCCAGTGCGTCGTTGAACGCTTCCTTGCCCGCCTCGACATACTCGTCCAGGTCAAGGCTGTTTGCTTTCTCGATCACGGTGCGGAGCATATCCTTTTCAGAGCCGCGCACCAGGCCGAGGAGCGCTTCTTCCAGCGCTTCCGTTGCGTTTGTGATCTCATCCGCTAAAGCATCCGGGTCGTCATAGACCTTCTGCGCGGCTTCATAGGCATCCTTGAACGCCGCCACGCCCTGGATATAATCGCTTGTGTCGATCTTTTCTGCCACGGAGAGCAGGTATTCCAGATAAGTCTTGCTGCCGCTCTGGAAGGAGAGGTACTGCATTGCGTCGATCAAATCACTCCACGCCTGGTCGATCTCTTCCTGGGTAGCGGTGAGGTCCTTATAAACGGCGTTTGCTTTTTCAAGTGCTTCTTCGAAGTTCTCCAGCACGCTGGGGATCACGTCTTCGATCTCGTCCTCACAAGCGTTGGCTGCCTCGATGGCCGCAAGCAGGACGCTCTTATCGACCGTGGTAAAGGCAAAGGCCAGCTCGTCTGCCTCGCCCGCTTGGAGCGTATACGTAAAGGAATCGGTGTCTTCGAAATCAACTGCTTCGCCGTTAACGGTGACGCCTGCGATCTCTCTGCCGTCCACTGCGGGTTCAAAGGTCAGGGTGACGGTTTCGCCCGTTGCAAAGGTGCCTTCATAATCGCCCACCAGGTTGGCAATCTTCTGCTCTTCGCCGTTGACGAACAGCTTGACATTGGTGCCATACTGGACGGACAGGTTGCTGTTTTCGCTCTCTTCCGGAGCCTTGACATTGACGGTGGCCTCCAACGGGAGGTTGCCTGCGCTGGCGCCCACCAGAATGGCGCGCTCGCCTTCCGCGACCGTCCACTTATCCTTGGTTCCGTCCGCACGGGTTACATATTCGCTGTTGGTATTCCAATAGGACAGGGAGCGCTGGGAAATGGAAATGGTTACTTCGCGGGATTCGCCCGGCTGCAAGTCTTCGATGCGTGCGAAACCTGCCAGCTGCTTTTCTGCCATCTGGACGCCGTCCGGAACTTCTGCCGCGCCAAGGTAAACCTGCGCAATTTCGTCGCCCGCGACGTCGCCGGTATTGGTGACGGTAAAGGTCACATCAAAGCCGTTTTCATCGTTCTCCTCCACCTGCATGTCGGAATAGGAGAAGGTGGTGTAGGACAGGCCATGGCCAAAGCTGAACAGTGGATCGATGTCCTCGCTGTCATACCAACGATAGCCGGTCATGATGCCCTCGGTGTAGTAAACCGAATTCTGGGGCTGGTTCACGCCGTCGCCGGTGATTTCTTCGCTCTTCTTGAGGCGTTCTTCAAAGTGCTCCTGGCTGTCGGTAACCGGGGTCTCGTTGTCATACATCATAAAGGTCTGCGCGAGTTTACCGCTCGGGTTGACTTCGCCCAACAGGATCCGCGCGGTTGCGAGGCCACCCTCCTGGCCGGGATACCACATTTCGAGCACGGCGTCCACATCGTTGACCCACTTGTCCATCGTCACGGCGCCGCCGTTGTTGAGCACGACCGTAACTTTATTGCCGTTTTCTTTTGCCGCCGCGATGACGTCCAGCAGCAATGCTTCCTGATCCTCGGGGAGCGCCAGGCTGCAATCTTCGATGGTGTTGCCTTCTGCGCCGGTGGATCTCCAAGCAAAGAAGACGACGTTTTCGTTTTCGCTTGCAATGCGGATTGCCTCGTCATAGTTTTCCTGCTTCTGGCTCGGCGTAATCCAGCCCAGACGGACCTGGAGGTCCTTGAGATCCAGGGAGGCAACGCCCGTGACCTTTACTTTATAGAGCTTGCCCGCTTCCAGGGTAACCGTCGTATTGCTGATGTCCATACCGGTGGAGGTGCAGATGACGTTGTTCCACGGCCACTGCGAACCTTCGCGCAGGGACATGTTGCCGATGGATTGCTCCTGCCCGTCAACGGTGATCTTTCCGCTGATGGTGCCGCCAATTCCGGAGAATACGATGGTGTATTCGCCGTCTTCCGGCGCTCTGAGGTAGGTTTCCCAGGTGTAGGCAGAACCATTTTCAAAGGCTGTGCCATCCGGACCATTCTTATAAGTCGTTGTTCCAGTATTGAAGTTGATGTCTTCGTCGATGTTTGCAACCGTGCCGGTCTCGTAGCCTTCCATATCGACCGGGTCGGTCTTGCCCATCCAGAAGATCTGCCCATTGATTTCAATCGGCGTGCCCGGGTTGCCTTCCACGCCGTACTTGCGCACAACGCCGTTCTGCTCGCCGTTTTCATCCTGATAGAGGTATTCCGCCGGGATCGTGGTGCCCACGATGTCGAGTCCAGCCGTCGCTTCGATGTCGGCGTCCTCGCCTGCGATTTCAACCATGCGGTCATACGGGCTGACCATCCGGCTCAGCGTTCCGAAGGAGCGCTCCTGGCCGCTGCCGCCGGCAATCGGGTTGACCGCGCCGAGGCCGATCATGCCGATCGAGGAAGCGGAGGCATCCAGCGGGAGGGTTTCATCGTCGTTCTTGAGAAGGACTGCGCCCTTTTCCGCAACTTCCAAAGCGATTTCCTGATTCTCTTCCAGGAGGCCGTCTTCTACTTTTTCTGCATAGGTGTCGGGCAGCTTGATCGGCTCGGTACGGCCGGGCTCCTCTTTGACATAGCCCTTTCCGTCCAATTCAACCAGATACAGATAGCCGACCTTGCCCATTGCGTTGAGCACGTGGCTGACTGCTTCGTCCACATCGTCCCAAGTCATTTCGCCGTTGGCAATCTTTTCTTCGGTCGCCGCCTGCGTATTCTGGCTGACAGAAGGCATCTCCACATCCGTGCCCTTGTCCAGCGTATATGCGTGGTTGCCGCCCCAGTCGGTCACAGTGAAGCCGTCAAATCCCCACTCGTCGCGGAGGATGTCGATTTGCAGCTCCGTGCTTGCGGAGGCCCACGCGCCATTCACGCCGTTGTAAGAGGACATCACGGACGCCGCGTCCGCCTCTTTGATCGCCGCTTCGAACGGGGCAAGATAGAGCTCGTGCAGCGTTTGTTCGTCGATCTGTACATCGACTGCGCCGCCGGGCGTGCTGTCCTGTGCGAACACGGCAAAATGTTTCAGATTTGCAAGGACGTTCTGATCCTGGATGCCCTTGGTTTCTTCAACCGCCAAACGGGACAGGAGGAACGGGTCCTCACCCATCTGGTCCTTGCTGCGGCCAAAGTGTGCCGTACGGGTGATATCAAACTGGGAACCGAGCTGTACGTTTCCGGAGATCGCCTGGTTCTCAGAACCGCTGACCTTGCCGTAATCATAGGCGAGGTCGGTGCTCCAGGTGGAGGCCAACATCTGCTCGATCGGCGGGTTGGTGGTGTCATAAATAGAGGTTACGCCGTCCGGCCCGTCAAACATGCGCAGCTCCGGGATGCCCAAGCGCGGGACGCCCTGGATGGTGCCTGCGTCTGCAACGCCGGTCTTTTCGCCGCCGCCCAGCAGGGAGAATTTCTCTTCCGTTGTCATGGTGTTGAGAAGCGCCTCGACCTTTTCGTCGCGGACTTCCTGGCTCTCAACGACCAGGTATTTCTCATCGTAGGTGTCCGGGAACGTGGTCTTTTCCAGGTTCGGGTCGCCGATATCCGTGTATTTCGCGGTGCGTTCGTCAGCGATCTGGCCGTCCCAGTCCAGGCCGAAGCCAAAGCTGTATGCGTTGCCGTCGCTGTCCACATAGACTTCCATATCGTGGTAGCCATCCTCATAGGCGGTTTCCACAGCTTCCATGCTGGCGGGCATATTGACCGGCAGCAGGCCGCTCGGCTCCGTCTGTCCGGAAATGACTTCCAAGAAGGCATCCGGCGATACGCTGGTGCCGATGAGCATTGCGTCCACGGAGGGTTCAAATTCGGAGACGACCATCGGGTTCTCCATGCTGAGGATGAAGATGATCGGCTTGTCGCCCATCAGTTCCACGGTCTCCTGGATCAGTTCCAGGTTTTCCGGGGTGCCCGCATGGGTGTTGCCCTTTCTCGAACGGTTGGACTTATAATCGCCCTTGGACTCGTCCGGGGTCTCGTTATACTGGACCAGCGTGCCGTCCGCGTGGTACCAATCGTACCCGATGCTGACTTCGCGCATGGCGTCCGCCGTATATTCGCCATAGGTCAGGTTCTGCGGCCGGCCGTCGGTGTATTCCATCGCCATGCTGGGGGATTGCAGTTCGATGATGGCGAAATCCGCCTCGCTCGCCGCCTGCGCCTTTTCCTCGTTGCTCGGCATCTCCCCGGCCTCGACCGCTTGGACCAGCGAATCCGGGACATTGTAATACTTCTGAACTGTATCCAGATCTATGACGGACTCTACCGTCGTTGTCGATTCTCCGCCGCCCGGGAAGCCCGGGAAACCGGGGAAGCCGCCGCCGGTGGATTCCTTGAGCGGTACATAAGCGGTCAGCTCTTCGCCGTCTTCTGCCTGAAGCGGCAGGGTGTTGTTGGAGTTCTTCGTCATAATGACGGCGTCCTTATGGGTCTCATACGCTTCTGCGTTCAGTTCCGGGGAACCGACAAAGGATTTTGCATAGTCCGGGTCCGTATACGGATCTTCGAACAGGCCCAGGTTAAAGATCACTTTCAGGATGCGTGTGGCCGAAGCCTCGGTCAGCTCGTCCATGAACTCCTCGCCCAGGGCTTCAATCCCGTACTTTTCGCTGCCGTTGACGCCCATATCATAGGCCGCCAGCATGTCTTCCATGACGTATTCGTCGCTGTCCAGGCCGCCCATCTGGTCGACGCCTGCCAGCATGCTGGCCAAGATGCGGTACGGACGGTCATAGCCCTTGCCGGGCTCCAGGCCCCACGGCGTATCCGCGCCGCCCATGCCTTCGTGACTTCCGTGGATTTTCCAGTCTGTGCAGACCAGGCCGTCATAGTTGAGGTCCTCGCGCAGGCGCTGCTGCACAATGTACTTGCTGAAGCCGTTCGCCACGTTCTCGCCGCTCGGGTCCTGCTCAAACGGGATCGTGTAATACGGCATCACGCCCGCGGACTGCTTGGTCGTGCCCTTGTACTCCTCTGCGAACCCTGCGCCCTCTACAAAGTATTGCAGGAGTTCTTCAAAATTGCCCGCCGGATAGACGCCGAATTTTCCGTCGTCTTTGTGGGCGTCAAAGCCAAACTCGCCGGTGCCGCCGCTGGGCCAGTGCTTTGCAATGGTCGCTACGCTGCCGGTGCCCCAGCCCTCGTCGATGCCCCAGTCGCTCTCCTGGTAGTTGTCGTCGGTCTGCATCGCCTCGATGAAGGCGCTGGACATATCCGCCGCCAGCTCCGGGTCCTCGGAGAACGCGCTGCTGTCTCTGGACCATCTGGGATCGGTAATGAGGTCCATCTGCGGCCCAAGCATCATCTGGATGCCGAGCGCGCGGTATTCTGCGGCCGTGATGTCTCCATATGTATAGGCAGTGTCCGCGTCAAAGGTTGCCGCAATGCCCATGTTGTTGGGCCACTTGGAGACCGTGCCGCCCGGCTCCGTCGTCTCGATCGTGCCGGAATCCACGATTCCCGTATGGCGCGGGTCCGTGCTGGTCACGACCGGGATGCCGAACATCTCCGGCGTATCCTCCGCCCAATATTGCAGCTTGTTGTTGTCTTCCGCCATGGTATCCGCTGCCGACGTGCTTCTCGTCAGGTTGAAGCGGGTGCCCTCTGTCATTTCCTCTTTCGTCTTACCGGTTGACCCGTGGGTCATCAGGGCCAGGCGCTGTTCCGTGCTGAGCTGCGCCGCCAGGGATTTTGCGCGCTCCAAGCTGGAAAGCCGCCAGTCCTCATATGTATCGAGCGCCCCATTCTGGTTCAAATCTTTAAAATAGTAACCAGAGGCCTCTTCATACAGGATGTCCACATTCGATGCAGCCGAATGGGACAGGGTTGCGCCTCCCTCATTGAGGACATAGCGCACATCTTTGTAATACTCATAGCTGCTGTCGGGGATCTCCGTATTGGTAAAATCCGTGCCCATGGAGATCACCGTACTCCCCTCTTGTTGGGCGGCCTGTGCTTCGCCGATCGGCGCGGCAACCGTGGTCCCCAACAGAATCGCTGCTGTCAGCAGGGAGAGGATTCTGTTTTTGTTCATGCTTGTTCCTCCTTCGTTTCTTTCGGGTCTTTTACTTTTCTTCTTCTCGTGTCATATCAATAAAAAGCGACCACCTCCGTGTGTTTTATTGTCGGTATTGTTCTTCTGATGCTTAATCTATCAAATTATCTAAACCAAATCAATAATTATGCGCATAAAGCCAAAATAGGGCGCAAATGGATTTTGTCACCAAGGGCAGCGCGGGCCGCTTTGTATTTTTTTACTAAAATCCCTGCGGTTTTCATTGACTTTTCATACATAATCCGATATGCTGATGATAGTTTTTACAAAAATCACCCACTGGAGGCGAGCCTCTTATGATCTCTATTGCGTATTGTGACGATGAACGCGCCGCTTTACAACTGTATCCAGAGCAAGTACGCGCTGCCTTCCAACAATACCACCGCACGGTAGAAATCGAATGCTTTCAACAGCCCTTGGCGTTGATGGAAAGCATTTCCGCCAACAACCGTTACAATCTTCTGTTCCTGGACATCAGTATGCCGAATCTGAACGGGATTGAACTGGGAAAGCAACTGCGGAAAATCGCGGACAATGTGCTGATTGTCTTTGTCTCCAGCCATGAAGAACTGGTCTTTGAATCTTTTCAAGTGACGCCGTTCCGCTTTATCCGGAAAGGCCATTTCTATCAGGATCTGGAGGAGTGTATCCCTGCGATCATCACCGAGCTGGAAAAGCGCCAGACGGAGCTCCAAATCGACAACGGCAAGGAGGTCTACCGGATTGCGCCGTATAAGATCCTGTACATCGAAAGCAGCGACAAGATTCAAAAACTCTTCACGTTACAGGGGGTGATGGAGATCCGCTATAAGCTCAAAGACCTGGAAACCCTCCTGGCAGACTATGGCTTCATCCGGATTCATAAGGGCTATCTGGTCAATGCGCGCTTTATCTCCCGCGTCAACAAACGGGAGGTCATTTTAAACACCGGCGAGTCCATCCCCATGAGCAAATACCGGGTAGAACAAGTTTTGGAAGAATTGGAGCAGGTGATCTGAAATGGATGTCCTTTGCCGTTGGCTGAATCTCTACCTGGAGGCATTCGCGCTGTTCTGGTTGCTGGAGCACAATTACCAGTTTCGTTGGGACCACCTTTGGCTCCGCGGGGTCAAATATCTGCTGGCGTTGGCGTCCATCGCCCTATTCCGTTTGGACCCCACCACCACCTATTTTTCCACTCCAAACTTTGGATTATATTTGGGTGTGCTCGCAGGAATTGGTTTTTTATTCTGTTTTCTCCTGCGCGGCAACATGGCCTGCAAAAGCCTAACTGCCATTGTCTGTATCAATGTCTTAATTGAAATCCATCTATTTATCGGTACACAATTGTATTCGCATTTTCCCCAACATTCGCCCGCTGCCTATCTGCTCCTCACCAAGGCCATGCTTGCCATCGCCTTGTTCCTGATGGTGCGGTTCCCCATCCATGTGGAATATGCCTTGCCACGCAATTACTACTTTTTAATGTTTCTGGCAATCGCTGTGACCCTTACCCTCCGGTCGATCACGCTATTTTTACAGTTGGACGCGCTGAACAACCTGGGCCTGTTGGTTTTGTATTTAGCCCTGTATTGTATCTATGGAAATCTGTTGCAGGATTATGGAAAGAAAGTCCACTTTGAGTTGACCAACAACCAGCTCAGCATGCAGATTAGCAGCTGGAAGGACATCGAAACCATGTATCACGAACTCCGTGAGCTCCGGCACGACCTCAAAAACCATATGCTTTATATGCAGGCGCTCCTGGACCAGCACGACTACGAGGCTTTGAGCACCTATTTCAGCCAGCTCAACGATCCCCGTTTGCTGCTGAAGCAGGTGATTCAAACCGGGTATCCGGTTTTGGACGCAGTGCTGAACGCAAAAAGCGCACAGTGCTCCATCAAGGGAATCCCGATCGATATAAAGGCCGTACTCTCTCAGAAAATTGTCTTCCCCTCTGAGGAACTCTGTTCCATTCTGTGCAATTTGATTGACAATGCCATCGAAGCCTCGGAGAAGGCCCCGGAAAAGGACATCCGCGTGGAAATCAAGGCGGCCAAGGGCTGCATCTCCCTCAAAATCTTCAACAAATACCCCCATGATCCCCGCGGTGAGAATCCTCTGCTGTTGACTACCAAAGAGGACGCTGCACAGCATGGGATCGGCATGGGGATTGTGCGGAATATTGTCAAAAAGTACGGCGGGAGCTTTCGCTTTTCTTATGAAAACGGTTATGTACAAGCAAGCGTCTTGTTGCCTATGGAAGAAGAACTTCGCCGCCCTCAAAGTGCATAACCACGTTTATTTTTTTCAAAATTTGTCGCCACACAACCCTTACATGCCCAATAGGAACCAACACAAGAAGCCCTATAAGCCAGGAGCGTTTATCCCTGCTTATAGGGTTTTTTGCATTCGAAAAAATCAAAATCCGCTATGGATTTTTGAACCATAAAAACAAAGTTGGTTGTCTGCTTTGAACTGCACCCCATTTGTTGGACAGTATGATATACTGAATAACAAGTGGGGTGCATTATTATGCCGAAAGGAATACCAAACAAACGCTATACACCAG